>NZ_JBEOOQ010000028.1:0-66159 GCF_040309305.1 Pseudoalteromonas sp. RB2-MNA-CIBAN-0110
AACAGCTCAAATTCAGTCACCACCGAAATTGAGCCGCCTTTCACACTGACAACATCTTCACACACAATATAAAGATTTTTGGTTTACATTACGTGGCATTGAAAGGAAATAAAAACAACTCAAACTCGTTCTTTATGGAAGTGAATCCACCGGATTTGAGTTGCCTTTCACACTGACAACATCTTCACACACAATATAAAGATTCTTGGTTTACACTGCGTGGCAATTGCAAGGAAATAAAAACAGCTCAAATTCAGTCACCACCGAAATTGAGCCGCCTTTCACACTGACAACATCTTCACACACAATATAAAGATTCTTGGTTTACACTGCGTGGTATTGAAAGGAAATAAAAACAACTCAAACTCGTTCTTTATGGAAGTAAATCCACCGAACTTGAGTTGCCTTTCACACTGACAACATCTTCACACACAATATAAAGATTCTTGGTTTACATTACGTGGTATTGAAAGGAAATAAAAACAACTCAAACTCTTTTCTGTAGAAGTGAATCCACCGAATTTGAGTTGCCTTTTACACTGACAACATCTTCACACACAATATAAAGATTCTTTTAAGCGAGGCTAACTTGCCTCAAGCTTATGACGAGAGCCTTGCTCTGTGTCTATGGTTAAACTTTAGAGTGTTAGCTCCAATTTGACAAACGAGAAAAATAAACCTAATAGGTGAAAAAAACTAAACTATAGACGTTTGTCTAATACATTAAGATTGGATTACTTTAGAAGCTATCGAGTTAAGCAGTTTTACAGACACAAAAAAAGCGCTATAAAGCGCTTTTTAATATTTAAGGCGGGCTTAAATAATTTGGTTTTCTTTCCAGGCTTGCTCTTTAGCTAAACGGTTTTTGCGTTTATCACATGGATCATCGCAATCACAGGCTTTATCAATACCAACCGAACCTAAACCACCACAGCTGCTTGCCATAGATTTTTTTTGCACGATCATACCAACGGCCATAGCCGAAACTATCAAAATTAGTAAGCCAAAAGTAAGAAGAAAAAGTGACATTGCTTAGCCCCTATTGATCAGCAATTAATTAAACTCAAACATTTTTGAGCGACTGCTATTATATACCCAAATAACGCGAAAATAAACAAGCCAGCACCATACTACAAATAAGGTTTAAATGCAGGGCTTGAATAAGTAACTAAACCCTCATTTGATTTACCTATTAAGTATACCGGTAAATCGTGCTGCTGAGCGTATGCTTGCGCTTTTTCCATACCCATCACAGTAAGTGCAGTCGCTAAACCATCTGCCGTCATAGCGCTTGGATGAAGCACAGTTACCGACACTAAGTCGTGCTTAATAGGCATGCCGGTCACGGGATCAATTAAATGAGTATAGATCTCGCCATCCATTTTATAAAAAATACGGTAATCACCTGACGTAGCAATACCGTTTGTACCTGGCGATAAAACACGGTGTACCTTTCGCTCTCCAGGTTGCGCATCTGGTTGCTCAATCGCAATTTTCCAATCCTGATTATTTGGCTTTTCACCTGCTATACGCAGCTCTCCACCAATCTCAACCATGTAATTGGTAATACTATGGCTTTCTAATAACTGCGCTACTTTATCAATACCATAGCCTTTAGCCGTTGCCGAAAACGAAAGCTCTAACCCATTAACTGTTTTAGACAGTCCTTGCTCATCTAAAATAAGTTTATCAATACCTATTTTTTCGAGCATAGTTGCAAGCGCTTCATCACTTGGGCGATTGGTTGGTTTTTTATCAGGACCAAAGCCCCATAAATCAATTAAAGGCCCCATAGTGACATCGAGTGTTTTAGTTGATTCGCCTAAGCGAATAGACTCGCTGATAACAGCCCTAAAATCTTCGCTAATTGGCATAACTTGATTTGCTGGTAATCTGTTAAATATATTTATTTCAGAGTCTTCTATGTAAGTAGACATAGACTGATTCACATCTTTTAAAACAGCGTCTATTTGCAGCTGTAATTGTGAAGCTGATAGCTGGCCCTGCTCATCGTAATATTTAATATGATAAGTGGTGCCCATAGTCTTACCTTCTAAAAAGGTTTCCCTCGACTCTGGTTTTTCACCACACCCAGACAGTAATAAGGTCAGTGTGATTAGTAAAAAGGCCATTATGCCTTGTGAAGTACTTACTCGATTCATAACAGCTCTACTTAATAGATTGATAAAATTAAAGAATAAAAAAAGCCTCGTAACACAAGTGCTACGAGGCTGGTATTTTAACCAAAACTAAACTGTTTTGGTATTAGTGTTAGCCACCGAAGTCATCTAGTAAGATATTTTCGTCTTCAACACCTAAATCTTTAAGCATAGTAATAACTGCCGCGTTCATCATTGGAGGACCACACATGTAGTACTCACAATCTTCCGGCGCTTCGTGATCTTTAAGATAGTTCTCAAATAACACGTTATGGATAAAGCCAGTATAGCCTTCCCAGTTATCTTCAGGTTGTGGATCTGAAAGTGCTGTATGCCATACGAAATTAGGATTTTCAGCGGCTAAGCCGTCAAAATCTTCTACGTAGAACATTTCACGTTCAGAACGTGCACCATACCAAAAGCTCATCTTACGTTTAGAGTTCAAACGTTTAAGTTGGTCAAAGATATGTGAACGCATTGGCGCCATACCAGCACCACCACCAACAAAGATCATTTCTGCATCTGTGTCTTTAGCAAAGAACTCACCAAATGGACCTGAAATAGTTACCTTATCGCCTTTTGTAAGTGACCAAATGTACGAAGACATTTTACCACATGGCAAGCTTAGGTTTCTTGGAGGCGGAGCAGCAATACGCACGTTAAGCATAATGATGCCTTCTTCTTCTGGATAGTTAGCCATTGAGTATGCACGAATTGTTTCTTCGTCTACTTTTGACTCCAGATCGAAGAAACCAAAATGGTTCCAATCGCCACGATATTCTTCAGGAACATCGAAATCTGCATATTTAACATGATGAGGTGGCGCTTCGATTTGGATGTAACCACCCGCACGGAAAGGCACTGACTCATCACCAGGGATTTGCAGTTTAAGTTCTTTAATGAAGGTTGCTTTGTTATCGTTAGAGATAACTTCACAGTCCCATTTTTTAACACCGAAAATTGACTCTTCAAGCTCAATCTCCATGTCGTTTTTAACATTTACCTGACACGCTAAACGACAGCCTTCACGGGCTTCACCTTTAGAAATGTGATCAAGTTCAGTTGGCAGAATATCGCCGCCACCTTCTTTAATGTGTACACGACACTGACCACAAGAGCCACCGCCACCACATGCAGAAGATACGAAAATACCTGATTCAGATAATGCACTTAAAAGCTTATTACCTGCTGAGGTAGTAATGGCTTTATCTTTATCGCCATTAATACCGATGATGATGTCACCGCTTGCAACTAACTGAGATTTAGCACCAATAATCACTAAAACTAGTAGTACAACGATAGCGATAAAAACACCAACTCCTAAGAAAATATCAGTATAACCCATGATTTATCCTCGCTACCTTTACAGTGAAATACCAGAGAATGACATAAAGCCAAGAGCCATTAAGCCAACAGTAATAAAGGTAATACCTAAACCACGTAAGCCATCTGGTACGTCTGAATATTTCAGTTTCTCACGGATACCTGCAAGTAATGTAATTGCAAGTGCCCAACCAACACCAGCGCCAATACCATAAACAACAGACTCGCCGAAGTTATAGTTACGCTCAACCATGAATGATACCGCACCAAAAATTGCACAGTTAACTGTGATAAGTGGCAAGAAGATACCTAATGCGTTGTATAGTGCAGGGAAGAACTTATCTAATGCCATTTCCAATATTTGCACTAGTGCTGCAATAACACCAATGAAAGTCAAGAAACGTAAAAAACTAAGGTCTGCATCTGGGTAACCAAGCCACGTAAGTGAACCTGGCGCTAGCACTGCATGGTAAACTAAGTTGTTAACTGGTACTGAAATACCTAATACAACAATAACCGCTATACCTAGGCCAATTGATGTAGTTACTTTTTTAGATACTGCTAAAAAAGTACACATGCCCAAGAAGAATGACAACGCTAAGTTTTCAATAAAAACGGCTTTTACAAATAAACTAATATAATGTTCCACTGTGTGCCCCTTACGCTTTAGCTTCTACTTGGTCTTTCTTATAAGTACGAAGTACCCATATGAATAAACCAATGATGAAGAATGCACTCGGTGGTAATATCAATAGACCCATAGGCTGATACCAACCGCCATTTTGTACTAATGGGATAATATCAACACCGAATAGTGAACCCTTACCAAATAGCTCACGAATGAAACCAACGGTAAGTAGTACTACTGAATAACCTAAACCGTTACCAATACCGTCAAGGAAAGACATGATTGGTGGCGACTTCATCGCATATGCTTCAGCACGACCCATTACAATACAGTTAGTAATAATTAGACCGATAAATACAGAAAGCTCTTTTGCCGTAGCGTAAGAAAATGCTTGTAATACTTGGTCAACAACGATTACCAGTGATGCAATAATTGTCATTTGTACGATGATACGTACAGATGATGGGATCTGGTTACGAATAAGCGAGATAAAGAAGCTCGAAAATGCAGTTACTAATGTCAATGCAATTGACATGATTAACGCATTTTTTAAGCTAGACGTTACCGCCAGCGCAGAACAAATACCAAGTACTTGTAGTGCGATTGGGTTGTTAGCTAAAACCGGACCAAATAGGACCGCTTTCATTTCTTTAGTATCAGCCATTATTTCAATGCTCCTTTACGTACTTCCGCAAGGAATGGACCAAAGCCATTTTCACCAGTCCAAAAGTCAACTGTATTATCAACACCATTAGACGTTAAAGTTGCACCCGATAGACCATCAATTTGATGCTCATTGCTAGCGCCACTTTTTACAACATCGATAGGTAATTCTTTACCGTCCCATTTTGCAGTCCACTGTGGATTTTGGATTTCGCCACCTAAACCAGGTGTTTCACCATGCTTATAAAAGATAATGTTTTTGATTGTTTCGCCATCGTTTTCAAGCGAAAGGAAACCATACATTAATCCCCATAAACCGTAACCCTGAATAGGAACAATAATAGTGTCAACTGACCCATTATCTGCTCTAGAGATGTATACAGGTGCTTCTGTTGTTACGCGCTGAATGCCCGCAACGTCAGTAATGCCTTTTTCAGCAAGTGCAAAGCTTAGCTTAGGGTCGAATTTACTTTTTTCAAAGTCAAATGCATTAACCTTAGCCTGAACTTCTTCACTTGAGTCGCTTGCAAAAGACTCACCCGTTTTCATATTAACTAAGCGTACTTCGATTTTGTTGTTGAATGTTTCAGAAACATTTTCAACTTTTCCGATTCCCGCTGCAACTAAGATATTACTTTGAATATCTTTCGCTTTATTAGCTTGCTGTAAAGGACGAAGCTGTACAGCAGCAAACGATACAATGATTGCACACACTAAACATAGTGCTACAACAACTGATAACGTTTTACCGATTGATTCGTTATTACTAGACATTACGTGCCAACCTCCGCTTAATATTAGCCTGCACTACAAAGTGATCGAACAGTGGAGCGAATAAGTTAGCAAACAAGATTGCTAGCATCATACCTTCTGGGAAAGCAGGATTCACAACACGTATCATAACCACCATAAAGCCAATCAATAGACCATATGCCAATTTACCTTTGTCAGTAAATGCAGCTGATACAGGGTCAGTAGCCATAAAGAACATACCAAACGCAAAGCCACCTAGTACTAAATGCCAATACCAAGGCATTGCAAATACAGGGTTAGTTTCTGAGCCAACAGCATTTAGTAAAAATGCAGTTGCTACCATACCTAGGAATACACCTAGTACGATGCGCCAAGAAGCGATACGAACGTAAATTAAGAATAAACCACCTACTAACAATGCAAGTGTAGATGTTTCACCTACAGAACCTTGAATGAAACCGTAAAACGCATTCCACCATAATTCCATGTTTGCAAAGTCTAGTTGCCCGATGAAAGCTTGGCCTAGCATAGTTGCACCAGAGAAAGAATCTACTGCTGTCCATACTGTGTCACCCGAGATTTGAGCTGGGTATGCAAAGAACAAAAATGCACGGCCGGCTAAAGCAGGGTTTAAGAAGTTACGGCCAGTACCACCAAAGATTTCTTTAGCGATTACTACACCAAATGTAATACCTAACGCAACTTGCCATAAAGGAATTGTTGCAGGCAAAATAAGTGCAAATAACACTGATGTTACGAAGAAACCTTCGTTAATTTCGTGTTTACGCACAGAAGCAAATATTACTTCCCAAAAGCCGCCTACTGCAAATGTTACCGCGTAGATAGGTAGGAAGAAACATGCTCCATAGAACATCTTAGCGCCCCAACCTGCATCAGCGGTTAATTGACCGCCTAACAGTTGAAACAAATCAACTTGCCATATATTAGCTAGTTCAAAACCTTGTGCTAAAGCACCGGCGGCCTGATGACCAATATTGAACATACCAAAAAACATAGCAGGGAACGTTGCCATCCACACTAAAATCATCATGCGTTTTAGGTCGATGTTATCGCGTACGTGTGTCGCGCCTTTATTTACGTAGCCTGGTGTATAAAAAATAGTTGCAGCTGCTTCATACAGTGCATAAAACTTCTCATATTTACCACCGGCTTCAAAATTCGGCTCGATATCTTCTAGATATTTTTTTAAACCCATCTCTCTAGCCTTCCTTCTCGATCGTAGTTAAGCAATCGCGTAGGATAGAACCATACTCGTATTTGCCTGGACAAACGAAGGTACATAACGCTAAATCTTCTTCATCAAGTTCAAGCGCGCCCAATGAAATTGCACTGTCTAAATCGCGTGCAATTAAGTCACGTAATAATAGAGTAGGCAAAATATCTAGCGGCATTACGCGCTCGTAGCTGCCAATTGGTACCATGGCACGTTTTGAACCACCTGTTGACGTTGTCATTTTAAATAAACGACTCGGCGCAAGGTGAGAAAGGAATGTGCGCGTTACAGAGAATTTATCACTACCTGGTGCAATCCAGCCAAACAATTCTTTTTCGCGACCTTCAAGTAAAACAGATACTTGAACGTGGTAACGACCTAAGAATGCATGAACACCGTTTGAAATAGAACCAGATAAAACAGAACCAGAAATAACGCGGTTATCTCCGTCTTCTAGTTCACCAGCCACTAAATCATCCAATGAAGCACCTAATTGTGTTTTCACTAAACGTGGATTTTTAACGCGAGGACCTGCAAGCGAAATAACACGATTTGTGTAAATTTCACCAGTAAGGAATAAGTGACCAAACGCAATAACGTCTTGGTAACCAATATGCCAAACTTGTTTGCTAACAGAAACTGCATCAAGATGATGGATATGAGTGCCAACGAGGCCAGCCGGGTGCACACCACTAAACTCATGTACTTCTACTTGAGCTATAGATGAGCTAGGGATTTGGCTGCCTGCTTTTTTACACACAAATACTTTACCATCGGTCAAACGCGAAACAACAGCAAGACCCGCTTCAAATGCTTGCGCATTTTCGGCAATTATCACCGCAGGATCTGCAGCTAATGGGTTTGTGTCAGTTGCGGTCACAAAGATAGAACTAGGATTTGCATCCACAGCAGCTACTTTACTGAATGGGCGAACACGAAGTGCTGTCCATTGACCAGACTGGATAAGTACTTCTTTGGCTTTTTCACGCTCTAAGCTCGCAAGCTCGTCTGCTTTGAAAGAGTCAAAGGTGATTTGCTCACTGCCTGCTACTTCAATAACAACAGATTGCAGCACACGTTTAGCACCACGATTTATTTCTTTTACTGTGCCAGAAGCTGGAGCAGTAAATAGGACGCCTGGGTTCTTTTTATCTTCAAAAAGTACCTGGCCTTTTTTGACTTGGTCATCCACACGAACATGCATGGTTGGACGCATACCGATAAACTCTTCACCAAGCACAGCTACACGTTTGACAGTAGAACCGTCATGTATAACTTGCTGTGGCGAGCCCTCTAAGGGTAAATCCAGACCTTTTTTTATATTGATCATACGCACTTGCACTACATTAAAGGAAAGAAACTGAAAAATCGTATCAACCACGTCGCCATTTGAATTATTCCAAGTTATATCAAGGTACAAAAGAGCAGCTTGCTAGATATATCAAACAAGCAACGTAGTAAAACTCATCACATATTGCCGAGATTTTAACATTATTTTAGATGACTATGCGAGTGTATTTATGAAAATTATACGACAGAAACACTTATTTAGTTTTGTTAAGTGACTTTAATAAAAATCAAGCTAGACCAAAGTGGTAGCCTAAGCAATTATCGTTCCTGATTTCATCGTAAATTAAACAAGTTACGTCACACAAAAAAAGCCGCTATTGCGGCTTTTTATAACTAAATTCTGTTAGTCAATCATATTAGCAATTGGCTTAACTGAATCTATGTCTTGATCGTAGTCAACACCGTCTATACCAAAACCAAATAAGCGTAAAAACTCATTATGGTAACCAACATAGTCTGTTAGCTCATCAATGCTGCTTGTATCAACACTATCCCATACAGCTTGAACGCGTGCTTGCACATCGACTTCTAGCTCTTTATAGTTTTGGAATAAATGCCCACCGTCGTCAAAGCGAGGCGATTCACCATATAGGTTTTCACTAAATAATGCGTGAATTTGCTCAATGGTGCCTTCATACGTACCATCTGCTTTCATAACTTTAAATAAAGCAGAAATATATAACGGCATAATAGGAATAGCAGAACTTGCTTGTGTCACTACTGCATTAAGTGATGAAACATACGCCTCACCATTTAAATCTTTTGTCGATTCTTTAATAGCAGCCGTTGCACGGTCTAAATCTTCTTTAGCTTTACCAATAGTAGCGTGTCCGTATATTGGCCATGTTAGCTCTTTACCAATATAAGTATACGCTGTAGTTTTAAAGTTATCGGCTAATACATCCGCTTCTTTTAATGCGTCAATCCACATTTCCCAATCTTCACCACCCATTACTTTAATAGTGTTGTCGATATCGTCTTGATTTGCAGCTTCAACCGTAATTTCATCAATTTCACGCTTTGATGTATTTAAGTTTTTAGTGGTTACTGCATTACCTATTGGCTTAAGTGTAGATGAGAACACTTCGCCTGTATTTGGATCAGTACGACGCGGAGACGCTAGGCTGTAAATAATACAATCTACTTTACCCAAATCTGCTTTAATAGTGTCGATTGCTTTTTGCTTGATTTCGTTAGAAAACGCATCGCCATTAATATTTTTAGACCAAAGACCTGCTTCGTCTGCAGCTTCTTGAAAAGCAGCGGTATTGTACCAACCAGCAGAACCTGTTTTACGATCTGTACCTTCTTTTTCAAAGAAAATACCTAATGTTTTAGCACCACCACCAAACGCAGCAGTAATGCGCGATGCCAAGCCGTAGCCTGTTGATGCGCCAATAACTAATACATTTTTTGGTGCACTTTTTAATGCGCCTTGTTGTTTTACATAGTTAATTTGTTCTTGAACATGCTCTGCACAACCAGCTGGGTGTGCGTTTGTGCAGATAAATCCACGAATTTTAGGCTTAATGACCATTGATCATCCTATATCTTTTACAATAAAAATTAGCGCTAGTTTAAAGGCTAATACTAAAAACACTGATCTGATCAGTTAAACACTCATCAAATACTCTAAAACATTACTTAGCTAATTTTAGAGCCACCCATACAATTAGGTGAATCAGGCGCTTCACCGCCCTGCTCTGCATACTCATCGGGTGTATATGTATGAATAGCGAGTGCATGAATATGATTTGCTAACTCATCTTTTAAAATTTCATTAATTTCGCGATGACGTTGTAATAAACGCTTACCCGCAAAACCTTCGCTAACCACTACTACTTTAAAGTGTGATTCAGTGCCAGCACTGTGCATATGGCTTTCGTTAATCACGTTTAAATGTTTACACGCAATGGCGTTGCTTATTTTTTCTTGGATCTGTTGCTGCATTGACATAAAAAGACCGTTTTAATTAGCTAATTTATACACTTACTATAACAATTTAACGCAGTGATTGGCTAACTAAATTGCTTTTGCTTAATGTGCTTTATAAATCGGTAAGTTAAACTTATTCGCGGATGCGCAAGCGTGGTTTGCTTAGGTATTGCATGTTGATAGTCTCGTTGGCTATGTTCATTCATTATTAAACAGCTGCCACTTTGTAATTTTAAGTCAGTTACTTTATTGCTCGCCTTGTGCTTTAACTTTAAAACACGATCAGCTCCTAGAGAGACACACACAATTGTTGGTTTATCACCAAGCTCTATTTCATCATCACTGTGCCATCCCATCGTATCATTACCATCTCGGTAATAATTAACGAGCAATGAGTTTAGAGGCTGGTTTAAATGTGCTTCTAAACGCTTTCGCATATTAAGTAACAATTCATCCCATGGTTCTACTATTTGCTTACTACTTGAATAGCCGTATTCAATATTTAAATCACTCATGAAACATTGCAGTCGTGGAATAGGCCCCGTTTTGCCATAAACGGTTACATCGGGTTGCTGCCAACGTAGGTTTTTTTGCAAATAATAAAATAGATCGAGGCTTTTTTGTGCACTAAGTGCCCTACTTTGATAAGAAAAGCCATTTGGTAACTGTTGGGGGTTGGCGTTTTGCCGTTGCATGTTAGAATTTACCTACATTAGATTACTGATCAACGAACCATTATGACGACGCAAGCCCAGCTAGGCGATAAAACCTTTACTCTTGAACGCTTTCCATTGGATCAAAAAAACCGCAGCTTACAAGCGTGGGATTCGGCAGATGAGTACCTTATCAATTATGTTAACGAACATCACCCAGATTGTCGCTCATTGCTTATTTTAAACGATAGCTTTGGTGCACTTGCTTGTTATTTTAATAAGTTAACGGTTTGTTCAGTTAATGATTCTTATATTAGCCACCAAGCTGCGGCTTATAACTTACAAGAAAACAAGCTGCCTACAGCAGAGTTTACGCAAGTAGATAGTTTGTCGGCATTACCAGAGGATGTAGATTTAGTACTTATTAAAATCCCTCGTAATGTAGGTTTTTTACAGTTCCAATTAAGTGAACTCAGTGAAGTACTTGCACCTGGTACGCCAGTAATTGCCGCAGGTAAAACAAAAGAAATTCATAATTCAACAATAAAATCATTTGAGCAATTTATTGGTGAAACAACAACAAGCCTAGCAGTTAAAAAGTCTCGTCTTATATTAAGCACAGCTAAAGGCGGATATAAAGCAGCAGACTTCCCTATAACATGGGAGCTTGAAGGTACTGAGTTTAATATAACAAATCATGCAAATGTGTTTTCGCGTGATTCGTTAGATATTGGTGCTCGCTTCTTTTTTAACTACTTACCAGAAACACCAAAAGCTAAAAGCATTATTGATTTAGGCTGTGGTAACGGCGTTGTTGGATTAATGACGCTTGCTCGTTGCCCCAATGCATCAATTACCTTTGTTGATGAGTCTTACATGGCAGTAGAGTCAGCCCGGTTAAATGTAGAAATTAACCTAGGCGATAAGTTTGATAACTGTGAATTTATCGAAAACGACTGTTTAACAGGCTTTGAAAGAGACAGTGTGGATATGGTGCTTTGCAATCCTCCATTTCACCAAGCTCAAGCTGTTACCGATCACATTGCTTGGCAAATGTTTAAACAAGCAAAAGATACTTTAAAAGAAGGCGGTGAGCTGCGTATTATTGGTAATCGTCATTTAGATTATCACGATAAATTAAACCGTATGTTTGGTAACTGTAAGCTGCTAGGTTCAAACAAAAAGTTTGTCGTTTTAAGCGCAACTAAAAATAGTGGAATGCTATAAATGAAATTAACAAACATTATAATTGGGTGTTGTATATTGCTACTACTTGGTGGCTGCGCTAATCAGCCTAGCCAAGTAATCCTCAATCCTGTTTATAAAAGTGGTCAAATAAGCACTATAAATAGTAGCTTAAGCACCAGCGTAATTGATTTACGTGGCGACTCATCAACACTTAAACTTATTGAATCAGACAAAACTAAAACCTTTGCAAGCCAAGGCCTTACTGAATCAGTTAAAAGTGTTTTAGACAGCGCCCTTAGCCGCAATGGTGCCAGCATTTCTAACTTGGCAACTGTTCGCTTTGAAGTAGATATTCATGCACTGCAGGCTGTTGTGACCGAAAAACTTGTGAGCCATACCAGCGAAGCCCATATAGAGCTTGGCGTGCGCGTTATTCGCGCCTCAAGTAATTTTAGTAAAGTGTATAGAGGCAGTGCTAATTTAGAAGGTCCGTTTAGTCACGAGCGAGTAAAAATAGAAGGTCAGCTCAATAAGTTGACTGAGCAAATTATTACCCGCATTGTATCTGACCCTGAATTAATAGAATTTTTAGAAGGTTAACTATGAAACGACTTTTTTTAATCTGCTTAGGCCTATTTTTTAGTGTAAGTAGCTTGGCAGCCCAAGAAGGCCGCTTTGTGCAAAAAGACAATATTTTTCCACGCGTCGAAATCGTAACAACGATGGGCAGTATTGTTGTTGAACTGGACCGTTCAAAAGCACCCATTACGGTCAATAACTTTTTAACTTACGTGTCAGATAAGAGCTATCAAGGCAGTGTTTTTCATCGTATTGAGCGCGATGTGGAAAATGACCGCGACTTTGTTATTCAAGGTGGTGGTTACGATAAAGATTACGACGGCTTACACGAAAATGACCCTATTTTTAATGAAAGCGGTAACGGTATGAAAAATGATATGTATAGCATTGCTATGGCGTATCAGGACCGTGAACCGCACTCGGGAACACGCCAATTCTTTTTTAACATGGATAATAATGATCACTTAAATCCAGGGAAAGATTGGGGTTTTGCAGTATTTGGTAATGTAATGGATGGCTACGATACCCTTGATAAGATCATGGCTGTTGAAACAGGGTTTAATGAAAAGATTGGTTACGATTTTGTTCCTAAAAAACCGGTGATCATCTTAAATATTAAAATGCTTGAACAAGTTCCACTGTAATTTATTTAAGAGCAGCTTAGCTGCTCTGCATCAAAGCCAATGAAGGCCCTATGAGCAAATCTCTCTCTATTAGCGAATATTTTTCTTACTTTAAAGACAAACGCTTAATCCATATTTTTATATTTGGTATGAGTAGCGGTTTTCCGTGGGTATTAATTGGCTCTGTTATGTCGGCTTGGCTAAAGGATGAAGGGCTAAGCCGCAGCATGATTGGCCTATTCGGCATTGTATTTGGCGCTTACAGTATAAATTTTTTATGGTCGCCTTTAATCGATCGTACAAAACTCCCTATTTTATATAAATGGCTAGGCCAACGTCGTAGTTGGATACTATTTTGCCAGAGCTTTATTTTTATTGGCACCTTATTATTAGCTGGGCTTGATTTAAAAGCTAATTTAGCAATTGTTGCTGCAATTTGTTTGTTAATTGCCATTGCTTCGGCTACTCAAGACATTGCTATTGATGCATTCAGAATAGACACACTTAAAGCAAACGAATCACACAAAGCAACCGCTGCAGCCGCCATGGCAACGTCGGGTTGGTGGACAGGTTATGCGCTTTTAGGTGCAATTCCATTTTATATGGCTGATATCCCCTCGCTCGACTGGCCACAAATTTATTACTTTTTAGCTGCTGTAATGCTGCTGCTAATGAGTGGAGCATTGTTTGCAAAAGAGCCTGAATCAAATAGAGAAGCGGTACATGCCGAGCTTGAACGTGTGTACCTTGAAAAACTGTCCTCTACAAAACAAACCCCTCTTACAAAAACTGTTGCGTGGCTCGCGGTAACCGTTATTGATCCCTTTAGAGCTTTTTTTACTAAAAATGGCGTTAAAACGGCACTGACATTACTTGCGTTTATTTTCTTATTTAAAATAGGCGAAGCGTTTTTAGGGCGAATGTCGATTGTTTTTTATAAAGAAATTGGTTTTAGCAATAGCGATATAGCTACATTTTCAAAGGTAGGTACTGCCGTACTTACAATCATATTTACCTTTGTTGGCAGTTTATTTAATCAAAAATATGGCATTGTTAAGGGTTTATTTGTTAGTGGCATTGCGATGGCGGCCTCAAACTTAGCCTTTTCGTGGATTGCTTTAGTTGGCCCTGATTTAAGACTGTATGCCTTTGCTATTGTTATTGATGGGTTTACGCAAGCATGGTCGCTGGTCGCTATGGTGGCCTTTATATCGATGTTATGCGATAGAGCATTTAGTGCAACACACTATGCATTACTGGCGTCGTTAGGGAATTTAGGACGAACGTTACTTTCGAGCTACAGTGGTGTAGTAATTGATGATTGGTTAATGGGAAATTGGTCGATGTTCTTTGTTTTAACAGCCTTGATGGTTATACCTTCGCTGATATTTTTATACCTGATTAGGCATAAATTATATGAACTTGAGAAAAATTATCATAAAAATATTTAATGCATCCCTGCATTAACATATTGCTTAGCACTATCAAGTGCCCCTTAAAGTGTACTAAGCAATGTTTGAGTTAATCTACTTTTAGCAAGCTAAGTGCTTCATGTGGATCAACTTCTAGAGCTGTACAATAACGAACAAACTCAATCACATCTAAACGGCGTTCTTGATTTTCAATCTTGCCGATAAACGAATGAGGCGTTCCCAGCACTTGTGCTAGGCTTCGCATTGTATGACCCTTTTCGTGGCGCTTACTTTTAAGCCACTTTGTTAGCTTTGCATTTTCTTCAGAAGAAACTGTTTTGCCCATCATTTTACATCTCCTACTAGATGATTTGACGTACCTATTAAAGCAGTAGTCTCTATCAATAGCTGTAGGCAAGTAAGCAGTCATACTATATTTTCAATAGCAAGCTATTGCTTAACAAAGCATGTGTTGCTACTCACTCCACCAATATAGCTAAAAAACTACGCTAATAATGTGGTAAAGATTTGTTTTTATTGAGAATGAAATTTTGCCCGTCTCATTCTTGGATACATTATATACTATTAACACTTTGGTTAAATAACTAATTACATACTCGGTACAAATATGAACACGAGTGAATATTTATAAACGCTGAATACTGACCTAAGTACTCAAAAAGTATTAATAAATTAATTTCTAGTTATAAAATATTTAAATGAATTTTTATAACAATTTTGTTCCAATTTATCGTCACATGTTTATGATTAAGCAATAATTAGCACCAAAAAGGCCGAATAATGTTCAGACTTCTTTTTTTATTACCGATTGTGTTGTGCTTGGGTTGGTACTTTTTTTTGCGCCACAACGGCGTACCAATTAAACAAGGCAAAAAAGGCTTCATATACATTTTAGCGTTTTCTGCTTTTGTACTTGGCTTTTTTGTATTGATAATGCAAATAACCGAATACGCCCCAACCGATTTGTAGGCATTAAAAAAGCCGCAAAAGCGGCTTCATTCTATTTAGCGTTTGGCTGTTAAACGCTAAAGCTTGCACCACAACCACAGGTTGTTGTTGCATTAGGATTAGATACAAAAAAGCGTGCGCCTTCTAATCCTTCAGTGTAATCAACTTCACCGTCAACCAAATATTGAATGCTCATTGGATCGATAACGAGTGTTACACCATTTTTTACAATTTCTAAA
This sequence comes from Pseudoalteromonas sp. RB2-MNA-CIBAN-0110, assembly GCF_040309305.1. Taxonomy (NCBI): domain Bacteria; kingdom Pseudomonadati; phylum Pseudomonadota; class Gammaproteobacteria; order Alteromonadales; family Pseudoalteromonadaceae; genus Pseudoalteromonas; species Pseudoalteromonas sp. RB2-MNA-CIBAN-0110. Next base: position 15,709 of record NZ_JBEOOQ010000028.1, read on the forward strand.
TCGCCAGGATTCGCTTTTTCATCAAAAGTAAAACCATATTGAAAACCAGAACAACCACCACCTGTTACATAAACACGCAGTTTTAAATCTGGATTTTCTTCTTCGTCGATTAACTGTTTAACGCGAACAGCAGCTGCATCGCTGAACTTAATTGGTAATTCTTCAGACATTTTAAAACCCTCAATATCGCAATGGCGTGATTATCTAATACCCGAGTGTTTTAATCAAGTATAGTAAAACAACTCTTTACTCTAAGTTATACCTATAAATTAGTAAAAAAGTGGCTAAACATTAGCTCACTAAAATAATACTTAAGCAAACTAAAAGCGATCCTTGTAAACTATAAATTCATTAAAAATTTTAGTTATAAAAAATAGGTCTTAATCTTTACTGCAAATTGTTAATATAAGTTACGAAAAATTCAAAATCACAAGGACTTAACTAAACTCTTTTGCTAAAATGCTGCTGAAAAATGCGGCGAGGAAATAATGCATGTGGCTTGAGCAACTCAGGCGTCGACTGGCAAAACCTAAAACATCTGTACAATTATGCTTATTAGGCGTAGTTGCCGGATTAATTGCTGCATTTTTTATTATTTTATTTCGCTTAACTATTTTGTTTTTTCAAAGCTTATTTTTGGAAACACCTGACGACTTTACTACCCTACCCACTCTTGAACGCGTTTTAATGCCATTAATAGCCGCATTTTTAATTGCGTGCTTTGCTGCATTTACTGGCTTTAAACATTACCGTTTAGGCATTCCTTTTGTTATTCATCGTATTAAACGCCATTACGGGCAAATGCCTTTATACAATACGGTTAATCAATTTGTTGGTGGCGCACTTGCACTCATTAGCGGTTTTTCAGTTGGCCGAGAAGGGCCTTCCGTACATATGGGCGCAACAGGTGCGAGTATTTTAGCGGATAAACTACATTTACCGCATAACGCCATGCGTACTTTAAGTGGTTGCGGCGTTGCAGCAGGTATAGCCGCTTCGTTTAATACCCCACTTGCAGCCGTTATTTTTGTAATGGAAGTGGTACTTCGAGAATATAAAGTACACATATTTGTGCCAATCATGCTTGCTGCTGTTACTGGTGCACTCGCTACGCAGTTTGTTTTTGGTGAAGGCTCTGAACTTGCACTCATTACAATAGCGCCATTAAGTGGTTGGCATTACCCTTATTTAATATTATGCGGTATGGCGCTGGGCGCTATAGCATTTAGCTTTAATCAAAACTTAATGCTAATTATTAAAACATTTAAACCTTTAAGTATGTTTCCTCGTTTACTAATCGCAGGCTGTATTGCCAGTTTAATAGCTTACGCAGTGCCTCATGCTATGGGTTCTGGTATGAGTGCGATTACTATCGCGGTTGAATCTCCTGATAACGTAAAGCTGCTTACTACCATTTTAATCGCTAAACTACTTGCCACATTGTTTGCTATTGGTTTGGGTATTCCGGGCGGTTTAATTGGTCCTGTAATTGGGCTTGGTGTATTAATTGGGACATTAATGGCCTTTTTTGCTCAATATATTAGCCCGGGTACTGATATTGCGGGTACGTATGGGGTTTTAGGTATGGCTGGATTATTAGCGGCTACACTGCATGCACCACTTGCTGCATTAACAACAGTAATGGAGCTTACATCATCACCTGAAATAATCGTTCCTGCGATGATAGTTATAACCACTGCATATGTAACTGCATTACAATTTTTTGGAAATCGCTCCATATTTTTGCAGCAATTAGATTTTCAGGGATTGCCGTACCATGTATCTCCCGCTACCGAAGCATTACAAAAAGTGGGAATAATGGATGATATGGATGAAGACTTTAAATTGCTTTACTCAGACGATAAAGAGCAAATAAAAAATACGCTTGATGCCATGGATAGCCAAACACCCTTGATTGTTTTTGACGAAGAAAATGGCTATCGCCTCGCTGAATACGATTTAACGCTAATGTCTGATGAAGCAATAAATATAAATTACATTAGCTTGCAGGGCATCAGCAGCCAAGCCACTCTAGCCGATGCATTCGATATACTAAAAGATAAAAGAAGTGGCGCGCTTTACGTTTATAACCTTTTAGATAATCAACAAATTATGGGGCTATTACGCTGGGATCAAATTCATCATATTTTAACCATTCGTAACAGCTTACTTTAAGCAATAAGGACTATTATGAGCGCATTATTGATTTATAAAACACTCCACATATTTTTTATGATTGCGTGGTTTGCCGGTATTTTTTACTTGCCTCGATTATTTGTATATCACGCAATGAGCGAAGAAAGATCATGTAACTCTATGCTTAAAGTTATGGAGCGCAGGTTACTTTATTTCGTAACCCCATTTGCTGTTTTAACGGCTGTATTTGGTGTGTTAACCATTGTTGAATATGGTCGTGATTGGTTTAAATACAGTATGTGGCTACATTACAAACTTGTACTGGTAATTATTTTATACCTATACCACGGCTACTGTTTTAAGTTATTAAGTGACTTTAAACATGACCGAAACACTAAAACAGACCGCTTTTACCGTATTTTTAATGAGCTCCCTGTTATTGCGCTGCTCATCATAGTGGCACTTGCGGTAATAAAACCTAATTTATAAGCGTTTCGGTGCATGTTAAACTGCGCTGCAATTTACAATACTTGCTATAACACGCGCGATTGCGTGCTCCATTTATGGATTATCGCGCCCATTTGATTGATTAGGAATTACCCCATGTTAAGTTTCCAAGGCGAACATATACTGTCTGTAAATCAGCTAGACAGAGACTGCATTGAACGTATTTTTGCAGTAGCTAAAAAAATGGAGCCTTATGCTAAAAAACAAAAGCAAACAACGGTGCTTAAAGGCGCTATTTTAGCTAATTTGTTTTTTGAACCAAGTACTCGCACGCGAGTTAGCTTTGGTACAGCCTTTAACTTACTAGGCGGTGGTGTACGTGAAACTACAGGTATGCAAAGCTCAGCGCTTGCAAAAGGTGAATCACTTTACGATACCGCGCGCGTTATTTCAGCTTACGCCGATGCTGTTGCTATGCGCCACCCTGATGCAGGCTCAGTAAGTGAATTTGCTGATGGCTGTACTGTGCCAGTTATTAATGGCGGCGACGGCCCAAATGAGCACCCGACTCAAGCATTACTTGATTTATTAACCATTGAGCGTGAATTACACCGTTTTGATCAAAATATTGATGGCATGCATATAGCGCTTGTGGGTGATTTAAAATATGGTCGCACAGTGCATTCTCTATCAAAGCTATTGTGCCATTATAAAAACGTAAAGTTTTCGATGGTCGCGCCTGATGGCCTACAAATGCCAACGAGCATTTTAGATGCCGTAGAAAATGCAGGACACAAAATTGAGCTAGTGAACAAGATGGAAGGTAATTTAGCCGCCGATATTGTTTACCAAACACGTATTCAAGAAGAGCGTTTTCCTTCACAAGAAGAAGCAAATAAATACCGTGGCGGTTTTAGAATTAGCCAATCTATTTACAGCGCTCATTGCAAACCTAACTCTGTATTAATGCATCCGTTACCACGTGATAGTCGCTTAGAAGCCAACGAGCTTGATAACGACTTAAACAGTAACGACAATTTAGCAATATTCCGCCAGGTACAAAATGGCGTATTAATTCGTATGGCACTGTTTGCTTTAACACTCGGCGTAGAAAATAAAGTCGATAAGTATGAAGTGGACGTACCTTGGTTTAGCCGCAAACGCGACAGCTAGACCCTCTTTAAGTGACAATTTATAGGATTTTTCATGACAATTAGCCAAGACTTATTTGAACGCGCTCAAGCCTCTATTCCAGGTGGCGTAAACTCGCCAGTTCGTGCTTTTAACGGTGTAGGCGGTACGCCGCTATTTATTACAAAAGCAGAAGGCGCGTTTACATTTGATGCCGACGGTAATCGTTACATTGATTATGTTGGCTCTTGGGGGCCTATGATCATGGGCCATAACCACCCTGCAATTAAACAAGCCGTGCACGAAGCAGTAGAAAATGGCCTTAGCTATGGCGCGCCAACTGAAGCCGAAATACTAATGGCTGAAAAAGTAAAAGAGCTGGTTCCATCAATCGAAAAAGTACGCATGGTTAGCTCAGGCACTGAAGCAACAATGAGTGCAATTCGTTTAGCACGTGGCTTTACCGGCCGCGATAAAATATTAAAATTTGAAGGTTGTTACCACGGCCATGCTGACTCGTTATTAGTTAAGGCAGGCTCTGGTGCACTAACAATGGGCGTACCTAATTCTCCTGGTATTCCTGAGGACTTTGCTAAGCATACACTTACTGTATCGTTTAATAACCTAGATGAAGTAAAAGCTATTTTTGCAAAATATGCTGACGAAATTGCCTGTATTATTGTAGAGCCAGTAGCCGGTAACATGAACTGCATTCCACCAGTGCCAGGCTTTTTAGAAGGTTTGCGTGATGTGTGTGACGAATATAAATCAGTACTTATTTTTGATGAAGTAATGACGGGTTTTCGTGTTGCACTTGGCGGCGCACAAGCGTATTACAACATTAAACCAGACCTTACGTGTTTAGGTAAAGTCATTGGCGGCGGCATGCCTGTTGGCGCATTTGGTGGTAAAACCGAAATAATGGATTACATTGCGCCTGTGGGCCCTGTTTACCAAGCGGGTACTCTTTCTGGTAACCCTATTGCGATGGCTGCAGGTTTAAAATCACTTGAGCTATTATGTGAGCCAGGTCTACACGATAAGTTAGAAGCAACGTCTAAAGCAATTTGTGAAGGCTTTGAAGCTGGCGCTAAAAAAGCAGGCATTGCATTAACAACTAATTATGCTGGCGGCATGTATGGATTCTTTTTTACTGATGCTGAAAAAGTAACGACATACAAACAAGCTACTGAATGCGACCTAGAGCGCTTCAAACGTTTTTTCCACCTTATGCTTGAAGAAGGTGTGTACCTTGCTCCATCAGCATTTGAAGCTGGTTTTGTATGTGCTGCGCATACTGAGCAAGAAGTAAAAGAAACAATAGCGGCAGCAGAACGCTCGTTTGCTAAACTTTAAGTTAAAATTACTTTTTATATTTTATAAGCGCTTGTTTTTACAGTGTGTAATTAAGACTAAAGATTGAAAAAAGCCCGAAAGGGCTTTTTTTATTTGTAAAGTACTATAAATGAATGATAATTAAGCATAACAAGGTCTATTCACCTTTACCCTAATTACAAAAATACAAGAGAGCCTTATGTCAGGATTACGCCAATTTTCTTTTCCCGCTATCCAGCTAATGGCAAATTTAAAATACAAAACTAAAATCAGCTTAATGTTTGGAATTTTACTCGTTCCTCTTGCACTTAGTTTGTTTTTTTTAATCTCATTATTAAGTGAAAGTATCGCTGTTTCAAAAATGCAGCAACAAGGTTTAAAAGGCTACAGGTCAATACTCTCAAATCAAATGCAGGGGGAAGCAAATCAAAATATAAAAATAGCTCGCTCACTCGGTTTTGATATAAAAGACGATCAAGCAAATGATGTACTTGAACTTGTTTCTATTCAGTCTAACTTAGCATTAGATAGTCAGTTAGCTAGTGCTTATGTAAACCGCTCTTTAGTCACGCCAATTCCTGCACTTATAATGCAAATAAACTCGACAGCGCAAAGCGCAAACACTGTTTTGGCAAGTAATCGTTTTACGCCAGATACGTTTATAGCACTTTCAAATTTTAGTAAGTCACTTCCTTTATACGAAAAACAACTCGATAAAATACTCAATGTAGCCACCAATGCAGACAAGTCAGTAAATAAAGCGCTCATGCCTTCGTTAGATAATTTACACAGTGCTGTTGGTGCATTTAAAAAAGCGATAGATGAAAAACTACTTGAGCCAGACGATATTTTATTAACTCAATCAGAATTTACTAAACTAACAAACAATGTTCACAGCAGTATTAATCAACTTGTTAGTAAGAGTATTCCAACGCTTGAGAGCCTTATTGAAGCAAAACTACAAACTCAACAGTGGACTCGAAATCTTGTTTTAGCTGCTTCATTAATTAGTTTGTTATTTGCATTTTATTTGATGATTGGTTTTTATTTTGCAGTTGTTGATACCATTAATCGCTTTGCTGATGCCGCTAACAGAGCCGCGAATGGCGACTTAAATGCAACTATCGATTCGAGCACTAATGATGAAATGGGAATTATTGCATCGCGCTACAACGCATTACTTAATGCATTTTCACATTTATTAATTGATGTTAAAGCAAGTACAGAAGAGCTATGCGGCGCAACTAAATCGCTATCACATGCGAGTAGCCAAACAAGCAATGATGTTTCAAAACAGCAAATCCGAGTAAATGCCATTTATAATGCACTCAGCGAAATGGCTCAAAACGCACTTGCAGTTGAAGAGTCAGCGCATCAAGCAACGCTTACCGCGCAAGATGCTGCTGCGCATGTAAAACAAGGTTCAGACAATACAATGGAGCTTGCTAAATATATGCAAGATTTACAAATTGAATTTGCAGAGAGCCAACAAGCGCTCGATAAGCTAGCACAAGATAGCCAAGAAATTAGCAAAGTTAGTAAAGGTATTAGTGAGATAGCCGATCAGACAAACTTGCTTGCACTAAATGCCGCTATTGAAGCTGCACGAGCTGGCGAGCATGGTCGAGGCTTTGCCGTTGTAGCTGATGAAGTAAGAACTCTTGCTCAGCGTACACAAACACAAACACAAGAAATTCACCAAATTATTAGCTCCTTACAACAAGCATCTGACGACACTCAGCAAAAAATGCGTTCAAGTGTTGAAAAAATGGAGCAATCGGTAAAAGCAGCCAATCAAACCAATGAAGTATTGCAAAGCGCAGAGCAAAGTATGGGCGACATTAAACATCAAGGTGAAGTTATTGCAGAGCGTGTTAAACAGCAGTCAAATGCGACAACACAGGCATTGAATGATTCGCAAGAGGTGAGCAATTTAGCAGATCAAACGCTAACATCAGCTCAATCAACGCTGCAAGATGCACAGCAGCTAAGTCGCTTATCTAATGATTTAACCAAATCAATGCAGTTTTTTAAATCTTAATACCAATTCGCTTAATTAAGTGATCTATTTTGAGGGAAGAAAATAGTGTCGATAACAAGGCAAAAATTTCGTTATTTAGTTGTTCTCGGCAATTGCTCCTGCATTGCTCTACCTCCTGCATCCATGCAGTTGTATATCAGAAATTTTTAACGTCAGATTTAACCCCTCAAATTGATTAAGTATTATTACGGATTGGTATAATTACGTTAACTATACTTTAAACAACAAAGCAGCTAAATAAGCGGCTTTGTTGTTTAAAGTAATCTTAAATTAACGAATACATTGTGGTCTTGGCTCGAACTCACTCGCTCTAAGCGGTAGCTGAATCACCTTGCCACATCCTGGTGGTGCCTGCTTACCCGTTTGCTCATTTACAAATGCCCAGCGTATTGATGGTGGACGCGTATCGGCTATTGCTTGTGGATTAAGTGGCTTTAAGTAGCGAATATATGCTTCTAATGCACCTACGCTGCCCGTTAAACCCGTGCTTTTGTTGTCGTCTCGACCAAGCCAAGCTACCGTCACTGTATTTTGATCAAAGCCTGCAAACCAACTATCACGTAAATCGTTACTAGTGCCAGTTTTGCCTGCAAGTTGGATTGATGGGAAGTGTAAATTTAAGCGTTTAGCAGTGCCGTCTTTCGTTACGCGTTTCATCGCGTATTTAGTCATATACATTGCAGATTTATCAAAACGAGGCTCTGCATTTACTTTATGCTTATAAAGTACTTTACCAACCGAGTCAGTTAATGCCGAAATTGCAGTAAGCTTTTTATATTCGCCATCTGCAGCAATTGTCGTATAAAGCTGAGCAACTTCAAAACTCGACATTTCAACAGCCCCTAAAAGCAACGATGGGTATTCGTTTATCGCCCCTTTAGCGCCTAATCCTTTTAGTGTATTCGCGACTTTATCAACACCTACATCGAGGCCTAAATTAACCGCTGGAATATTAATACTGTTACTAAATGCTTTATAAAGAGGTATTGCACCACGGTATTGATGATCAAAATTTTCTGGTTGCCACACTTTTCCCTGCTCATTTGTAACCTGTACTGGCGAGTCATCAAGCAAAGTAGCTAAATTATAATGTGGTAATTGCAATGCGGTTAAATACACAGCAGGTTTTACCAGCGAGCCAATATTACGTTTTGTATCTAAAACACGGTTAAACCCTGAATAACGAACATCGCGCCCTGCAACAAGTGCAGATACACCGCCCTTTTCTACATTAACAGAGATCATGGCTGCTTCTAGTTTTTCGGTTCTAGGACGACTCTCCAAGTACGGTAAGCTCTTTTCAATAGACTCTTCCATTGCTGTTTGCTTTTGCAAGTCAAAATAAGTAAATACTCTTACGCCTGCATCAAGTGTTTGCTGATCTGGCAATAATTCATTTAATTCTCTGTTCACTAACTCTAAATAGCCTGGATATGATTTTTGTAAACTCGCTTTCATTGGCGCAATATCAATTGGACGATTAAGCGATGCACGGTACTCTTTTGTGCTAAGTAGCTTGTTTTCAACCATAAGGCGAAGCACTAAGTCTCGGCGCTCCATTGTGCGCTCTTTATAGCGACGTGGGTTGTAATAAGATGGACCTTTAACCATTGCTACCAGCAAAGCAATTTGATCGTACTCAAGCTCATCTACCGGCTTTGAAAAGTAAAAGTCAGCAGCAAGCCCCATACCGTGCACACCTTGGTTGTATGACTGCCCTAGGTATACTTCATTTAAGTAAGCTTCTAATATCTGATCTTTTGAATAACGATAATCTAAAATAAGGGCAATAAAGGCCTCATTTATTTTTCGTACTAAAGAGCGCTCACGTGTTAGGTAAATATTTTTAGCTAACTGCTGAGTAAGCGTACTACCACCTTGAACGGTGCGCCCCGCTTTAATATTAGAATAAAGCGCGCGTAAAATAGAAAACACTGATACACCATGATGTTCGTAAAAATCACGGTCTTCGACTACCAATAGCGTATCTTTTAGCATTGCTGGAAACTTATCTAGTGGTACAAATTCTCTATCTTGTTTAGAGTCATTACCAATACGCGCTATTTGCACAGGCTCTAGACGAGCTGAATTTAAACGCCTACCAAACTTATCTTTAATGGTCGCAACTTTTTGCCCTGCAAAGCGAAGTTCAATAATATGTGATTCTTCAAGGCCATCATAAAATTCAAAATCACGACGATAAATCTTGATGCTATCTGCTGTTTTAACAAACTGCCCTGTGCGGCTTAATCTATTAACCGATGAATAATTTAAACGCTCTAGCTCAAACACTACTTCCTGGCTTGATAAAAATTGTCCCGGATAAAACTCCATAGAACGAGCATACACTTGCGCTGGAAGTTGCCATTTATTACCTTCAAATATACGCGTTGTTTTTGAATCTAAATAAATGAAGTACATTGCCATTGCAATAAAAACAGCCAAGCTTAGTTTCCAAAACACTGACCATGTTTTTCTCATAAAAGAGCGTTTAACAGTGGTTTGCACTGTTTTTTTACTGCCCTTTGAGGTGCTTTTTTTTGTTGTGCTTGACGATTTACTTGCACGTTTAGCTGCAGGTTTACTGGTAGGTGTTTTTTTATTGTCGGCCATTTAAGTGTAATTTATTCCAAGGGTTATTCACGAGTGTGAGCTTAGCATATTGGATATATCCTAACATCCGAAAAGTTAACCCCCCCTGAAACAAAAAAAGCCCTACCGAAGTAGGGCTTTGTGTAAACACACTATTATTTAAATAAACTATTAGCTATTTCGAACAGAAACAAACTCTGGGTAGGCTTCAATACCACAATCGTGTTGATCCATACCGTTTAGTTCTTCTTCTTCGGTTACTCGTATACCCATTGTTTTGTTAAGCACAGTCCAAACAATAAATGATGCTACAAATACAAAGGCAAGAATACATACTAGACCCGTTAACTGATTAACAAAGCTTGCGTCACCATTGGTTAGCGGTACTAACATAATACCTAATGCGCCACACGTACCATGAACAGAGATAGCACCCACTGGATCGTCAATCTTAACTTTATCAAGTGCTATGATACTAAATATAACAAGTGCACCACCAAGTAGACCAAGTAGACATGCCATTAATGGTGATGGAGATAGAGGGTCTGCTGTTATAACAACTAAGCCAGCTAATGCACCATTTAAGACCATTGTTAAATCTGATTTACCCCAAAGTACTTTACATACAAACAGTGCTGCAATAGCACCCATTGCAGCTGCTGCATTGGTGTTAAGTAATATTTGGCCTACTGCAGTTGCGTTTTCTTTATCCGAAAGTAGTAATTGAGAACCACCGTTAAAGCCAAACCAACCCATCCATAAAATAAATGTACCTAGTGTAGCAAGTGGTAAGTTTGAACCTGGAATTGGGTATATTTCACCGTTCTTACCATATTTACCTTTACGAGCACCTAAGATTAATACACCAGCTAGTGCAGCGGCTGCACCTGCGCCATGCACAATTGCAGAACCTGCAAAATCAACAAAGCCCATTTCAGATAAGAAACCACCACCCCATGTCCAGTAACCTTCAATAGGGTAAATAAAACCAGTTAGTACTACAGCAAAACCTAGGAAAGCCCACAGTTTCATACGCTCAGCAACAGCACCCGATACAATCGACATAGCGGTTGCAACAAATACTACTTGGAAGAAAAAGTCAGATTCTAAAGAATGGTCAGCATCGGCAGCTTGTGTACCAATTAAAGCGCCTATCGAAGGAATAAAACCACCTTCGGCATTGTCTACATACATAATGTTGTAGCCAACTAATAAAAACATCGTACATGCAATTGAATATAGCGCGACATTTTTAGTTAAAATTTCAGCTGTGTTTTTAGAGCGAACTAAGCCCGCCTCTAACATGGCAAAACCTGCTGCCATCCACATTACTAATATACCTGATATTAAAAAATAGAAGGTATCGAGTGAAAACTTTAGTTCTATTATTGTATTTTCCATGAGACCCCCTTAAATTGCTTCTTCGTCAAGTTCGCCAGTACGGATACGAACAATTTGATCCAAGTCGTACACGAAAATTTTACCGTCACCAATTTTACCTGTTGATGCAATTTTAGTGATTGCTTCAACAACGCGTTGACAATTTTCAGTACGAGTTGCAATTTCAAGTTTGATCTTAGGAATAAAATCTACTTGGTATTCTGCACCACGATATAACTCAGTATGACCTCGTTGACGTCCAAAACCTTTAACATCAACTACTGTCATCCCCTCAATTCCTAAATCAGCGAGTGCTTCACGCACGTCGTCTAATTTAAATGGTTTTATGATTGCACTAATCATTTTCATAGCGGCCCCCTCGGACTCTTTATTGTTATCCTATTGGGTTAAACAATCCAACCTTTGTGCCACTATTTTATATCAATTAAAAACAGCCACTTAGTAACAAACACAAACTCAAGATCAAAAAAAACGCACCAATTAGGTGCGTTAATTTAACAAGTCAGCTACATTGGTGCGTGCTATATCTCTATATATTTATCACGTACCTAGCTTTGTTTAAGAAGGGTTATACCACGCAGTTTCTGCCTTGGTTTTTAGCTTCGTATAATGCTTTGTCAGCAACACGCATTGCCTGCGTTAAGCTAGTGTCTTGAAAGTCAGCCAAGCCTATACTCGTGGTAATTTTAATTGATTTATCGCTAATAGAAAAATCGTAACTAGCCATCTTTTTCCTAAATGCTTCAAAGTATTCACGACCGCGTTCTAGCTCTATTTCAGGTAATATTATGGCAAACTCTTCTCCGCCAACCCGTGCAACCGTAAACTTTGAAAACGTAGATCGTATTAATGAACCAACCTGCTTTAAAGCCTGATCGCCGCCTTCATGGCCTAATGTATCGTTAATGTTTTTGAAAAAATCGATATCAAGCAATGCCAAAGTATTTTTCTGGTTTTTACTTTTAAGGAGCTTTTCTGCATATTGATAAAAGTAACGTCGGTTATGAAGCCCTGTTAAGTGATCCCTATGTGCGCTTTCTTTAATATCTGAAATTAACGACAGTTGCTCCATTGTTTGAAGTACTCGACAATGAAACTCTTCATTCATAAATGGCTTTGTTAAAAAGTCATTGGCGCCGTATTTAATAAATCGTGCTGATAGGCCATGCTTTCCCGCGCCCGATAAGCCAATAATTGCTAAGTCGTCTCGGCCTCTAAAATTACGTACCGCTTTGACAAGTTCAAAGCCATCCATAGAGGGCATAGCGTAGTCGGTCATAAGTAGCTTTATATCAGGATTAGCTTTTAATATTTCGAGTGCTTGTTGTCCATCGTGGGCATCTGTTACATCAAACAATTGCTTTTCTAGCATTTGCTTCATTAACGAGCGACTTAGTAATGAGTCATCTGCTATTAGTGCTTTACAGCCTTGATTTCTGAGTAATTGCGCAACGAGCTTAACTGCATAATGGTAAGAATCGCGATTATCTTTAATAACATAATCAACTACGCCCAATTCAAGCATTTGTTGGCGCTTGTACTCATCTATTTTTGAGGTTAAAACAACCGTAGGAATTTTTTTAGATAAAGTATATTTTGCAACTTCACCGTGCGGAGCATCTGGCAAAGTTAAATCAACTAACGCAAGCGTATAGTCGTATTTTTCTACGAACGTAGCGCATTCTGCTAAAGACCAAGCAAAATCAATTGCTACATCAAGGTATTGTGCAGTTAAGTGGCGAAGCACCTGCTGCACTACTTTACTGTCTTCAACCACTAATACTCTTTGCATAAAGCTTCTCTTTACCTTTAATTAATTTTGTAACAAAACGACAAATACAACGCTATTACTGCAATAGCATTAGTCATAAACATCCGGTGTAGAGTGCACTTATGTGCTTGAAAGCGTAATCCATTAGATTTTTTTGGTGATAGCTTGTATATAAAATCAATACAAGTAGGCCCGCAATATACCTGAATTCTGTGATTAACTAAATAAAGAAACCAAATCCCAAATAACTATAAAAGTGGTTAGCACGCGTCTCTAAGCGCATTAATACCTTACTTAACTAGTATTATCGGCCACTAGTCTCAATACTTTTGTTATTTAACTCATTAATGTCTTTAATGGTGTATCAACAATAATAAGGACACCTAATGAAGCTTAGTCGTATTATCAGTTTACCGATAACCGTTATTGCATTAATAATCAGTACAAGCACGCTTGCCGATAACCAACGTCGTATTGATGTAGACAGCAAAGTTGTTACTCAACATAAAGCTAAAATCAACGGTCAACGCTTTAATTACACCGTTGCCACAGGCACACAACCTGTATGGGATGATAAAGGCGACGCGGTTGCGACATTGCAATACACCTACTACACACGCGACAAAGTTGACGACAGGACAAATCGCCCATTACTTATTTCATTTAATGGCGGGCCAGGTTCGGCTTCTGTATGGATGCACCTTGCTTATACTGGTCCTCGCGTATTAAAGATTGATGACGAAGGCTATCCAATTCAACCTTATGGCGTAGAAGACAACCCATATTCTGTACTTGATATTGCCGACATTGTTTACGTAAACCCTGTAAATACTGGCTACTCTCGCGTACTTGAAAACGAAAAAGGCGAACTTCCTTCTAAAGCAAAACAAAAAGAGCTATTTTTTGGTGTTAATGCCGATATTAAATACCTTGCTGAGTGGTTAAATACTTTTGTAAATAGAGCTGAGCGCTGGCGATCGCCTAAATTTTTAATTGGTGAAAGCTACGGTACAACACGTGTATCGGGTCTTGCTCATGAGCTTCAAAATAGTCAATGGATGTACATAAACGGTGTTGTTCTCGTATCACCTACTGATATTGGTATTAAGCGCGACGGCCCGATTAAAGCAGCTAACCGCCTACCTTACTTTGCAGCGACTGCTTGGTATCACAAAGCACTTAAAGCCGATTTACAAGCTAAAGATCTAGATGAGTTATTACCTGAAGTTGAAGAGTTTACTGTAAACGAATTAATCCCAGCGCTTACTAAGGGTGGCTTTATTAATGCTGAAGAAAAACGTCGAATTATTACAAAAATGGCACACTACGCTGGCTTATCAGAAAAGTTTGTTGAACAAAATAACTTGGATATTCCAACTCAATTTTTCTGGAAAGAGCTACTACGTGAACGTGGTCAAACTGTAGGTCGCTTAGATTCTCGTTATTTAGGAATAGATAAACGCGACGCAGGTGAATCCCCAGACTACTGGGCTGAACTTACCTCTTGGTTACACTCTTTCACTCCTGCAATTAATCACTACTTACGTGAAGAGCTAAACTATAAAACAGATGTAAAATATAATTTATTTGGTAATGTTCACCCATGGGATAGAACCGGTAATAATACGGGCGAAAATCTACGTTTAGCAATGGCGCAAAACCCTTACTTAAACGTGATGATTCAATCAGGATACTTTGATGGTGCAACCAATTACTTTGACGCTAAATATACGTTATGGCAATTAGACCCAAGCGGTAAAATGAAAGACCGTTTGAGCTTTAAAGGCTACAGAAGTGGGCATATGATGTACCTTCGCCACGCTGACTTAGAAAGCTCTAATAACGATTTACGTGACTTTATACAGGACGCTTTACCTAAGAAAGGGGAAGCGGCTAAATACTAAAATATTTTAAACATAAAATGGCTCTTTATGAGCCTTTTTTTATATGCGTTTTTCATATCGTAAACAATAGCTTTTAAGTTGCGTTACTACATCGTTAAAGCATACTTCAAGCTGCTGTATATATTCATTTTTAACTGTTTCGTTTTCTGCCTGTGTTTCTATCTGCTGGCATATATTTGCCAACTCAATAGCCCCCACAGACTTTGAAGACGATTTTAATGCATGGGCCTGAAAAGCCAAATCAACATAATTTTTACTCTTAGCATACGCATTAGCTAATTTAATTTGCTCCCCTGCCGTTTGTAAAAACGCATTAAACACCATGCAGTGCACAGTAGGATCATCACCAAGCATTGCTTTTAATAACGTGATATCTAGTTGATCAAAACTATCTGAAGCTATATTTTCACCATCAGATTTTTCTGATCGCGTGTTGACCACTGTTTGAGAGTGCTCCATCAATAACGACTTTAATTTAACAAGCTCAATGGGCTTGGTTAAAAAGCCGTTCATTCCACAATCATAACAATTATCTATATTGTTTTTGGTAATGTTGGCCGTAATTGCAATTATAATAAGTTTATCAAAATGAGTGTTTTCGCGTATTTTTTTGGCTAACCCTAACCCATCGAGTAAAGGCATTTGAATGTCGGTTAACAAAATATCAAAATGGTTACTTTGCAGAGTTTCCCAGGCTTGTTCCCCATTACTTACAAAAGTAGAACACACTCCAAGCATGGTTAATTGCTGTTTTAATACTTGCTGATTTGTAACCTGATCTTCTGCCACTAAAACCTCAAGCGTAGGAAGAGTTACTGTATCTAAGCTTTGCAGTATTATTTGAGGTACTTGCACTTGTGCTGGCAAGTCAGTTTGCTCAAAGCTGTTAAAGTTTAGTGTAAAACAAGAACCTTTGTGCTGCTCACTTTGCGCGCTTAAAGAACCCTGCATACGCTCTACCAGCTGCTTAGTTATCACTAAACCAATACCAGTTCCATTTACTTTACTGGTTTCAGCTCCTAAGCGGTCAAAAGGTTTAAATAGGCGAGAAATGTCATCAGGAGCAAATCCACATCCGGTATCTATTACATCTATTTCGCATTGTTTATTACTTAACACCCGGCAATTTATATTAATGCTGCCATTTGGTTTGTTGTATTTAATCGCATTTGAAAGCAAGTTAAGCATCACTTGTTTAAAGCGGCGCTGATCAATGTAAATACTCAACCCTTCTAAGGACTCGAAACCTTGGGTATGCAGTGTTATTGATTGCCCTTTAACAAGCTCAGTGACGAGCTCTACTGACTCCTCTAATATGCTTTTAATAGGCACATAAGAAAAACTAAACTGCATATTACCCGACTCAATAGCCGTTAAATCAAGTACATCGTCTATAAGTAATAGTAAATGTTCTCCAGCTTGATAAATGCTTTTCGCGTTTTCTTTTTGTACTTTATTAGCACTTTCATCATATCCATACAGTTGGGCTAAGCCTAAAATTGCATTTAACGGGGTTCTTAATTCGTGGCTCATACTGGCCATAAAATCTGACTTTGCTTTACTTGCTGACTCAGCTTGAATTCGTAATACATTTAATTTTTGATGGTTATTAGCAACCTCATCAACCATGTTATTAAATGCACTTATTACACTGCCTACTTCATTTTGTTGTTGTTTATCTATATGGCAATCAAAGTCACCTTTGGCTAAACGTGAAAACCCCCGTTTTAACGTCCTCAAAGGCGATGTAACCCTGTAATCCACCAGCCAAGCTAAACCTATAAAAACGATAACTAAAATAATAAATTGTATATATATTAAGGTGTAATGAAGTTTTGAAGATTCGTTTATTTCATTCGTAAAATTAACAACCAAGCTAATATTAGCCAGCGGTTTATCTAAAAACACCACCTGCTGAGATAACAACATGTCGCCGTTTTCATTTGCTCCAACCCAATTTTCAAGCGGGTATAATTGATTTTTTGAATCAACATCAACAATTTTAATACTTTTCCAATTAGGGCGAGTTTGGAGTTGGCTGTCTATTTCTTCATACAGCTCTGCATACTGCCTAGTTAACAACGGAGTCGTTATAGAAGTCGATAACTGCGCTAAAGAACGCTGAGCAGCCTTTGAAAGCCCATCGTTTACCCAACGCGCTTGCTCAGGTAAGGCGTAAAACATAAAAAGACAGGCCATAAGCAAGCCACAAAGCAATACAACAATAAAGCTTTGCGCCCTTAAACTACGAAACCCTCTAATTTTCAACATAAAATGAGCGCAAGCCCCACTGAGTTAACTGCTGATACTCTGCTAAAGTTGCAATACTAGGTTTAATAATTGGGATACCTGCAAGTAAATGTTTATGCTCTGAGCTTTGCCCAATATCTAAAATAGCTTGTTGCACTTTTAACTGTATTGCAGGGTCAACCCTTGGGTGGGCTACAATTGGATGGCGACTAATTTCACGCGTTTTATAGAGAATTTTAAGCTTATTTTGTAAGCTTTCTGGTTGTTGTTTAAATGTGCCCATTACACCACCGCCCGCCATTGTTGAATGCAGTGCTACATTTAAATATACCGAAGGGTGGGTTTGTACATATACAGGCTTTATTGTTAGCCCATACAACAACGCTAAGTCGGCTCTCATTAATAATGACGCACCTAATGCATTAGGTGCAGGGAATGCTATTTCGGCGCCCTCTAGTTGGCTTAAATTATCAATACCACTGTCTTTATTTACGAGCAAAATACCTTGCAGCTTTCGCCCTGCATCTTTTATTAGTGGCAAATATCCCTGCTTTTCATATGCTACAACACTGTGCCATGGATTCATGTATGCAAAGTCGTATTCGCCATTAGCAAAGGCTTTTTCAAATACCGGAATAGACTCAACTGTAATTAGCTTTATTGATACCCCTGTTTGCTTACTTACTTGCTTTAACAAAGGTTGCCAAATAGCATTTAGCTTTTGCGGCTCATATTGCGGCACTACACCAAAAGTATATTCTTGAGCCAATAAGAGTGAGCTGTGCATCAAACATAATATAGCCACTAAATACTTCATCAATTCTCCAAATAATAGCGTGTCATTATTGCTTAAGCGTAGTTAAATACTACCCAACACACCATAAAATTATTATATATTCGATATTTAGCACTGACCTACTTTGATTACAGGTCGTTTTGGAGTGTATTTTTATGTATGAGCATATGATGTAAATTAATAAAGATGTCGTAAGTACTGTTTAGGCCGGCTTTATTGATTAGCCAAGTAGGGATTGATCCATGAGGCAAAGCTGGTTGGTATTTCGCTCATCTGCGCTTTTACTTCAAAAATATTATCACTGTGGCTTTGATAATACACACTTACGCCATTTTTGTTTTTATACAAATGCCATGTTGGCTCAGCGTAAGTGTTAAAACTAACTAATAAAAGAATAACGAATAAGCACTTTTGTAACTGAATTTCATTACAAAAGCGCATCATTTATTTTTGCCAGTAAGGTTCTATGTCAAATGAAGCAAGGCGACTTTGCTCCATCGCACTAACCAGATATTCAGACTTTTGTTCAAGCCATGACTGGATTTTAGCAAGCTGTTCGTCTTCTTGCCCAGCACATAACTGCTTTAAATACTCAAGCGTACTTAACTCATAAATACCATGAGAAATATCAAGCCAAGGCAATCTAAACTCTAGGCGTTCCTCTTTATCAAATAACGATCCTAAGCAGTTACCGCTCAGTAAACTATTTTCAAGTTGAGTGCGCAGGTTTAAATACGAAGCGACATCGAGTGTTTGTTCTTTAGGGAGTAATTCGTGCAGATTTTTCCAGTCTTTATTAAAAAGCCTACTCGCAATGGACGACACGTTTTGCTCAGCCGCTTGAAGCTCTATTTGCCCCCAATCTTTACGCCACTGTTTATCAATTAACCACGTAGTTAACGACAGTAATAAACGATTATAACGCGCGCTATGAAACAGTGCATTTATATCGTCAATGCTTGGCTGTAACTCTTTTAAATCACCAATGACTTGAGTAAGTGCTGGAGCAGCATTAATTTTTTTATAAAAAGCATGGCGTTTAGACGTGTACGTTTTTAATTGAATCGCGTTTTCTACCCACGCTAATTCGCTTAATAACCATTTAAGCTCTGTACGTAAATGTTCTGTACTTTCTTTGGATACTATATCGTCGTACAGCCAAAAAGTATGGCGTATTAGGCTAATGCCGTCAGTTACGCGTTTAAGCGTTTTTAAACTTGGCTTATCGAAATAGCATTGCTCATGCTTTTGCACAAAGCGAATGCCAAAGTTCATGGCTTCAACTAAAGCACGCTCTTGGGTAGTCGACTTTGGTAATTGAACAAAACCAATAGATTTGCTTGGTGTTAAAGGTTTTTCATCTGCAAGGCGATAACCACGCGCGGCCTTAGAGTATAATCCTAAACGGATACAGTTCTGGCTAACCAGTACATCTGCAAACGCAAACAACTCATTACGACTACCCTCAACAAGCTCAATTTCAAGCTCGCTAATAATTTCAATTTTACCCGAAGCCGCAATTTCACCTTTATCGAGGACAACTTCAATTTTAGCGCCACTTTCGGTTTCAATTAACCAAGTACGACGAATAAAGTTAGTGCTAAATATTGGATACAAGTTTTTTGAGATTGCGCTTATTTGCATGCCATGAGGCCAAATATCAGCATCAAACGCCATTAAATTAGGGCGACTTGATTCAATTGGTAAATTGTACTCTGGACGCTGGTGTAAACCACCTACAACTTCACCTGCAAGCTTTATAGTTTGCTCGCATTCGCTGTCAGAACAGCGAGTTCTAAAGCCTATATCAAGCGCTCTAAGCTCTCGGCTTGGCGTGTCGTAGTATGCATTTTGTAAGCTGCGTGACGGTTTATTCTTCACCGTTTTTGCAAATTGAGTAATTAACGAGGGGATCAGTGGAATAACGGCATCTGATACCAAAAATTTCAGTTCTATCTCAGTATCCATTCGGTTTGCGGATTACCTTTAAAATAAATAAGTGCTCAAAATAAACAAAGCACACTAACAATGCAAATTTTTTAGCCTTATTTTAGTGCCTGTTGACCTTTGTGGATTAAAATTCGTTCTATCTAGAGGCAATTTAATCGAGGCGCGAGGTTTGTAACCTAGTGGACTCGGTAACTGCTCCTGCGTTACCCTGCTGGGTTACAATATCAGTCTTGCTATTGAGCTATTTAATCCATACTATCTAACTACTTATGTGAAATGAAAATCACGTTCATAACGGACGCAGTTAGATCAACAAGGTAGATAAATGCTAAAACATTGTTTATTAGGGCTACTTTTAACAGCCACCACATTTATGAGTTATGCAGAAGAAGCAAAACCTGCAAATTCAACTAATGCAAACACCGCTTATATTATCGATAATTTATATACTTTTATGCGCTCTGGTGCGAGTAAGAATTATCGACTACTCGGCTCTGTAGATGCTGGAACAAAGTTAACCTTGTTATCTGCTGAAGAAAACGGCTTTATAAAAATTAAAGATGATAAAGATCGCGAAGGTTGGATAGAAACTAAGTTTGTTACCAAAACGGCAGGTTTACACCAACAGTACAAAACACTAAGTAGCGAAATGAGCACTATGCAAGAAAACCTGCGCCAAGCTCAAATAGAACTTCCGCAGCTACAAGAGCAAAACCAAACTTTAACTGATCAAAACCTGCAGTTATCGGCCCAAATTACTAAGCTTAAAACGACACTAGAACAAGAGCGCACCCAAAAAGAAGCAGCTAGCTCAAAAGAGAAACGTCAGCTACTTACTTACGGTGGTGCTATTGCGTTTTTAGGCCTGTTTTTAGGTATTATATTAACGATAGTGTTGTCACGTCGTAAACGCTATGAAGGTTGGGCATAACCCCCTCTTTCTATAGAATACAAAAAGCCGCTTTATAGCGGCTTTTTATTCTCTGTATTTTCATGCAGTTCGAGTTTTGGTGCACTCATACCTTTGAGTAACCGACCAAATATATCAGCGCCGGTAATAATGCGCTTCACATCACTCCACACTAACACCACATCGTGATCAATGGCCCCATCAAACGATTTATCTAAAGAATGACTAGCCCGTATTTTTAAAATAACTTCACTCAGGCGCATCGCTTCATCAGCAACAATAATAGGTCTGTGACAATAATGATAAGGGTCGAACGTCTCTGGTTCAAACAAGGCCGAACGTAAAAAGCCGTCAGCATCTACCACTAATAAAGGCCAACCGTCTTCATTGGTAATGATCACCCAGTTATAACCTGACTTATGTAGTTTTCGTAAAAACTCATTATCAGTCGTTAATGTAAGGTCTGGGAAAATAGGCAAATCAAGCTTAGTAGGCAAAGCAATAATAGAGTCTGGATCAATTACCTCACCCTCTTTGGTTACGCTTATTTCATCTAAACTAAAAAAGTTAAGTGCGCCAATTCCCTCAACGTGCTGAACATCAGCCTCTTCCGCTTCTATGTGTTTGCGAATAATACCTCTGAGCTCACTTTCAGCAAAGTACGTAATCCCTTCTTTACCTAACCATGCATCGAGAATTAAGGCCGTTGGCTTAGCAACTACATAAAACAGAATCTGATAAAACTTAATTAACGGCGAAAGTAGGCTCGCCATTTTTAGCGCATTACGCGAAAAATAAGCCTGCGGTGTTATTTCACCAATAATAGTAATTGCGATAGTTGAGAATAAAAACGAACTTGCGCCCATTAATACCGAATCAGAAAGTAGTGTAAGTAGTACGTTAATACCTACGTTGCCCCACAAAATAGTCGATAATAAAAAGTTAGAGTCGTTTCGAAGGGCCATCACTTTTATGGCCGCATCGTTCCCTTTTGCACTTTCCATTTCGAGCTGAAGCCTACTTAGTGAAAAAAACGCTAAGTTTAAGCCCGAAAATATTGCCGATTGTGAAATACACAAAGCAATTGCACACCAAATCATGACTTCAAAGGTCATTGTATTTTCCTGTTAGTAATACCAATTCACTTAATTAAGCGAATTGGTATAAGGCTTATAAAAGCAATAAACTGCCTAAACCTAAAAAGGTAACAAACCCAACAATATCGGTAACGGTAGTTAGAATTACCGAACCAGATAACGCAGGATCAATTTTCATTTTGTCTAAAATAGACGGAATAACAACACCCGCTAGTGACGCAGCGACTAAATTCAATAATATGGCTACCGTAATCGTAATACTAAGCATTAAGTCGTTAAACCATAAAAAGGTAAGTAGGCCGATTACAAACGCCCATACCAAGCCATTTACAGCGCCAACACGCAGCTCTTTTTTAAGCAACGCATTACGGTTTGAATCTGTAACCTGTCCAAGCGCTAAACCTCGCACAATAACGGTTAATGTTTGACTACCTGCAATTCCCCCCATAGAAGCGACCACTGGCATTAATACAGCTAGTGCTACAACTTGTTCTATCGTTGCGCCAAATAAACCGATAAACCACGACGCTAAAAAGGCAGTAGCTAAATTAATACCTAACCATATGCCACGGTTTTTAGCACTTTTTCGCACACTTGCGAACAGGTCCTCGTCTTCACGTAAACCACCGGCTTTAGCGGCTGCTTCATCAGCAATTTCTTGTCGTAATTCATAAGCAGAGGCAATGGTTAATCGCCCAAGTAATTTGTTATCAGCATTAACCACTGGCAGTGCCATTTTTTCACTGTGGATCACCACTTCTGCCGCTTCATATAAATCATCATCAGCATGGAGCGATGAAAAGTCATGATTTGCCAATGTCATTAAGTTATCGGTGTCGCTGGCTTTTATTAAATCATTTACCGCAACCTCACCTATTAAACTACCCTTGCGGCTTACTAAATAAATAACTTCACTGTATTGCGGTAAACCTTTATGTAGCAATTTTTTAGCACCACCGGCTGTTAGCTTCTCCGATACTTTTAAAAAGTCAAAACCTAACCAGTGACCAAGTTGTTCTGGCGGGTATTGCTGCGCTAAATCATATTGTTTGGTTTGCGCTTCATCGAGTTGCTTTTTTGCATACTCAACAAATCGCTCTGGTATAACTTCTTCAAGTTCCAGTAGCTCTTCTACATTAACTTCATCAAGAAGTTTAAAAGCCTCAGTGTCTTCTAGTGTTTGCAGCAACCACAAGCAACTATCTTCACTTAAATTAACAAAAATTTCGTGTTGCGTGTCTTCGTCAAGCAACTGCCAAATTTCAAGTCGTTGTTCTTTTGGTATCGCCTCAAAAAGTAATGACAGGTGCTCTGTTGAAAGCGTTAACTGCGCATCTGCTAATAATTTATTTTTGCGTTCTGTTGTATCGCATTGCAATAAATCATTTATGAGCTGTGGAAGTTGGTCTACCGGATACTCAATCATCTTAAAACCTTAAAATTTAAAAGCGCACATTATTTATAGTCTACTTGAACAATAAAAAATTGCAGAAAAAACGTGAACTTATTAAGCATGCGCAAGCTATTTTTGCGCATTGTATGGGCAAACTAAATGCAGTACTAATATTTATTTTAAAAAATTAAAAAAACAGTAAAAGGAATTGTTTTTGGGGGATTAAACAACAAGTAAGCAAACCAAAGGGATTACTTATAATAAAAAAAATCCCATATTAGCTAGGCTAATATGGGCAAAATCACACAATGAATTAGGTGTTTTTAAATTACGGTTTGTGCTTTAAATTAAAGTCTATCAGTAATATTTCGTACTAAGTCAGAATCTACAAATTGAGTAATAAGTGCAGCGCCCCACGCATAGCCACGCTGTATTGGGTAACCTTTAAAAATCCAGCGTTTACGCACGTGATTAAAACGCTCTAAATAGTCTTGCTTTTTTTGAGGCAGAGGTTGCTCGCCCAATTTATTCCATGCTTTATATACACCTGACATGTCAGATCCTCGCATAAAGCGTTGCAACCAGCGCGGAAAACGTGAAAAGCTAATAGTGGACTGAAAATCAATAAAATAAGGTTTACCGTCTGCGCCACATAAAATGTTACCCATATTACGCAAGTCTAAATGCACGATACCTTTACGATGCATTTTTGCTACTTGACGCTCAAGCTCGCTAAAAAAGCTTACTGGTAGTGTTTTATCTTCATGAATTAAGGCGCGCAGTGGCGTGCCTTCAATATAGTTATAAGCTACGGCTATCGGCGATAATCTACAAAAGCGGTTAGCGACTGCATCAAGCTCAGCTAAACGGCTCAATCCTTTATATTCTTGATTTACAGATAGTCGCGCAAATGTTTTGCGGATAAATAACGGGCTTTGGCTAAAATCTTTAACAATTAAATCAAATTCATTATCTTTATATCGATACACAATCGCGTTAGCAAAACGTCCCTTATGGACAACACTTAAGTGATGTTGCATAAAAGTATGTTCTGGATATTGCTGCTGTAATTGTACTAACAAATTATTTTCAATCATAACAAACCTAACAAGATGATAACTTTAATTGCCTAGGCAACTATATTATCAAAGTTAGATTCTACGCACAATCAGATCAACTAATTAGCACGCTAACTTTCTGTTGAAACAGTATCGCTATTTTATTGATAATCTATTTGTGGGGGGAATTTCGGGTAATGTATCTAGATTATTTATAGCTTTAAATAATAAGTCTATTATTTGATTTTTTTCTGGCTCTGAAAAACCATTTAATGCTTCAGCATAGACTTCGTTTACTACAGGCATTATTTCTGGACAAAGAGCTTTACCTTTTTCACTTAAACACAAAATAGTTGAGCGCTTATCAAGCTCACATTGCGTTTTAATAATGAGTCCTTTTTCTTCAAGTCGGTTTAGTAAGCGGCTCATAGCGCCACGATCATAAACCATATACTCACAAAGTCCTGCAAGCGTATTAACCGACTCTCTCGCAAGTAGTACAACCACAATATATTGCGCAGAAGTTAAGTCCATAGGAAGTAACTTGGCATCAACATGAATGGCTAATCTCGAGCGTAAAAAAGACACTAAACGCCCCAAGTCTTGCTCTGGCGCTAACTCTTCTCGAGTACAACGTTTAATTGATGGCATGTTTTGCATGGTTATTCCACTGTATAGGTATATTTGCATGCTGATAGACCTTAACACATACAAAAAATTCAATAATTTTTATAAAAACTAAGCAGCTAAAACTAAGCCACAAAAATAAAGCCGCTATTAGCGGCTTTTACTGTAAAGCTTTAAACTTTGTTAAATTTTAAACTGGCCAACAAGCTGGCCTAAGTTTTCACCACGCGCAGCTAAATGCTGGCCTACCGAAGAGGTAGTTTTGCTTGAAATAGTTAGTTCATTAACGATTTCTTGAATGGCAAATACATTACGGTTTATTTCTTCTGTAACGCTACTTTGCTCCAGCGCCGCTGTCGCAATTTGCGTACTCATGTCGTTAATTGATCTAACTGAGGTTGTTACCGCACCTAAACTTTCTGAAATAGCACGAGACGATTCTACTGAGCGATTACAACTATTCTGACTCGCTTGCATTGCGGCTACAGCATCCGATACTAAATTATGTAGCTCACTCAACATTTCACTAATCTCTAATGTGCTAACTTGAGTACGACTTGCTAAGCTTCTTACCTCATCAGCAACAACAGCAAACCCTCGCCCTTGCTCACCTGCTCGTGCAGCTTCTATTGCAGCATTAAGTGCAAGTAAATTTGTTTGCTCGGCAATTCCACCAATTACGCTTAGTACACTATTAATCTTTTTAGATTGATCACTGAGTGAATCAACTTGTTCTGCGGCTAGGTTTATCTCGCCCATTAGGTTAGACACCTCACTGAGTGAAATATCAACACACTCTTGAGCTTTAGCAACTTCTTGCGTTGCCGCTTGGGTTGACTCTGCCACTTGATTCGTATTTTGAGCCACCTCATGAGAAGTAGCCGACATTTCGGTAATAGCCGTCGCAACAAGGTCTGTTTCATGATTGTGATTAAGTAGCTTGTCTTCAATTAATCGTGTTTGTGTATTTATATCACTAGAGGCTGTTTTTACATCGTGTGTTACATCAACCACATTGGCAATAATGCCATGTAGCTTACTTACAAACATATTAAATGCTTCGCCAAGTTGGCCTATTTCATCGTTAGTATCAATATCTAAACGTTTGGTTAAATCGCCCTCACCTTTAGCAATGTCGTCAAGGCTTTGCGCCATGCGCTGTATTGGTTTTACCATTGTATTTGCGGCAACTAACGCACATACAATAGTTAACACAACCCAAAATAAAGCAATTAGCAATAAGGTCACTACCTTATCATTCATGTGCTCTTGCATTGCTGTTTGATATTTAAGTAGTTCTGCGTCTATATCATCCATATATGCGCCAGTACCAATCATCCAGTTTGTACCTGGGATCATTGCTGCATAGCCCATTTTTTCAACTAAGCCTGTGGTATTTGGTTTTTGAAAATGATAGTTAAAAGCGCCACCGCCTTTTCTAGCTTGATCTAATAAGCCCACTATTATTTTTTTACCGTTAGGGTCAGTCATCCCTATTTTGTTTTGCCCTTCAATAGCATCACCTAATAATGCATGAAAAACACTAACGCCATTTGTGTCGTATATAAAAAAGTAACCACCTTGACCAAATGTTAAATCTCTTAAAGCGTTTTTAGCATCTTGCTCAGAGCCATTTGCTATTTGATAGCGCACAATTTTACTGGCAATTTCCACCTCTGTGCTTAATAACGTTTGTTTGTCACTTATTAGTTTAGTTTGAAATGCTTCAAAATTTTGTTGCTGATTTTTATTCTCTAAATAATAAGAACTCAGCATCAAGCTAATCAAAAGTAGCATTAAGGGCAATATAGCTAATAACAACAGTTTGTTTTTCAAGCTTAAATTACTCATTATTTCTCCGGGGTATATAAATGCATATATAGCGACAATAGCCAAAAATTAAATTACGGCTGTTTACATTGTTTTATTGGGTTTAAAAGCATAGTAAATAAAAAAAATTGGTGGGAGTAAACTCATACCATGCTCAATTAGCTGATATTATAGTCACAAGGAAGGTATTTGGACACTAAAAACACTGAGACCTTCGTATTAATTAATATATAATTTGCCACTCTTTCATTAGAGATTTAAAGTTCTAGCAGCTGCATTGATCTAAACTTAATTTTATAGCGTACTAAGACAATTAATCACCAGCTATGTAATGAGTTAACGCAGGACTCATGTTAGTATTGATTTTATGTTCATATAAATAATCAACATATAGATATTAAACTTCCATTAACATATAATAACCCTATATTACTAATACCAAACAACTAGAAAAATCGGAACGCATCACTTTGAGTAACAGTTATAATCTAATAAAAATGAATTATTAATGAAATATATTTTATACCTTGCACTTTTAGTGTCTGCTCATGCATTCTCAGCACCTGTAAATAATAGTATCGCTTTTTACTACTCAGCGCCGATGCCATTAGCCGAAATGACCTTTTATTCTCGCGTTGTAGTCCAGCCTGATCTTGTGACTGAGCACGAACTTAATTGGTTTAAACAGCGTAATATTGCTGTTTATGCTTATTTAAGTGTTGGTGAGTCGTTTAATCAAAGTGAGTCATCACTTAGCATAAATCCCAACTGGAATAGCCACATTGCAGATTTAACATCAGCACATTGGCAACAATATATTGCAAATAACGCTGCGGCATTAAAAGCACGTGGCTTTAGCGGCTTATTTTTAGATACCCTAGATAGCTATCAGCTATTAGATGCTACACACAGTAAACCCGATCAACAAGCTGGGTTAGTCACCATAATAAGCTCACTATCTGAGACTTTTGATAAACACCTTATCCTCAACCGGGGCTTTGAGTTATTGCCTAAACTCGCTAATTTAGCCAAAGACTTAGTTGCTGAGGGTTTGTATAGCCACTTTAATCCGACCGACAATAGCTATAAACTGACTAACAAAAACGACCAAGATTGGCTAAGCGCACAATTAAAAACAGCACAAGACTTAGGCCTCAACGTCCAAGTTATTGATTATGCAAAACCCGATAATCGCCTCGCTATGGCACAAAATATTATAGACGCCGGTTTTAATCCATGGGTAACCGATGGTCACCTGCAAACATGGGGAACATCATCAATTACACCGGTGCCTAGGCGCATTTTGATCCCGTACAACAGTAACGTAAAGCCACTCATTTACACTACTGTACATTTAAAGCTTGCGACCATGATTGAGTATTTGGGGTATATACCTGATTACATAGATATGGCAAAGCGCGATTTACCTTTGGTTGACCCTAGCTTACATGCTGGTATTATTTCGTGGACCTCAAGCGATGCATTTTACACCCCAACACTTAATAATTGGCTTGAAGCTAATTTAGGTGTGGTGCCAGAGCTTATTTTAGGCGAGTTACCACAATCAACTAAATTATTATTAAGCTTGGGTATTGAGTCGTTAAACACACTGCCTGAAGGTCCATATAAACAAGATAGCTTTGCACCTTGGCTCAAAGGAGAATCCACAACACCTCCCCCTATTGTTAAACCATACTTACTCAAATTAGCAACTGATGCGACTCCTTTAATTACAATAAAATCATCGGATGACACAATAGTTGTACAAGCTGCTAAAACTAAATATGGTGCAGTCGTAGTTGCTCCTTGGCTAATTGATACATTTCCGATGGAAGGCAGCAAATGGGTTATTGATCCGCGTACACTACTAACTCAGGCTATGGGACTACCACCTATATTAGTCCCAGATACAACCACCGAAAGTGGCAGGCGAATGCTTACGCTGCATATAGATGGAGATGGATTTACAAGTGTTGCCCATTACGAAGGTAAGCCTTATTCAGCAGAAGTGATTCGAGATGAAATAATTAAACGCTATAAACTGCCTTTAACGTCATCTGTGATCCAAGCTGACATTGAAGAAGGCGGTATTCACTCTAAACAAAGTGCCAAACTTGAAGGCATTGCACGTAGTATTTTTAACCTACCTTACGTAGAAGTTGCTTCGCATACTTATAGTCACCCCTATTTTTGGACAGCATTGTCTGGGCGAAAAAAAATAGATGAAGACGACACCGATTACGGTTTTCATCTAGATGTACCTGGCTACAACACTATCAGCCTTAAAAAAGAAATTACAGATTCAATAAAGTACATTGATGAAAAGCTCACACCTAAAAATAAAAAAACAGTGATGATACTTTGGTCTGGTGATGCAACTCCTGGTCCTAAAGCACTTGAACTTGCTCGTGATGCAGGTGTGCTAAATGTCAACGGTGGTAACACTGATGTAAATGCCGATAATCCTAGTCTTACACATATATCACCTATTGGCCGACCTGAGCGTGATTTGCTGTATCAAATTTATGCCCCCATATTAAATGAAAATGTTTACACAAACCTATGGCATGGCCCTTATTACGGCTTTAGACGCTTAACTGAAACATTCGAAATAACAGAAAAACCATATAGGTTAAAGCCTTACACTATTTATTATCACTTTTACTCAGGCGAAGTTCTTGCGGGTTTAGACGCTCTTAAACACAACATAGATTATGTTTTAGCAAGACCAAATACGCCTGTGCATTTAAGCCATTATGCAAAAGTAGCAAAAGATTTTTACTTTTCTGCACTTGCAAAAAACAGTAATAATGAATGGTTATTTAGCTCAAAGTACATTCGTACTCTACGAATACCTACCGATTTTGATGTGCCAAACATAGCTCAAAGTGAAGGTGTATCGGGTGTAACTGAAAAAGGTGACTACATACATATTATAAATAACATAGCTCGCCTTAGCTTTGATCACAGCCAAAATAGTAAAAAACCTTATTTAGCGTCTGCAAATGTTGTTATTAATAACTGGCAAGTTAACGGGCCTGTTAGTTTTAAAGCGTGGGTACCCGCTTCACTTGATTTAATGAATGCACGCTCTTGCGAATTTGTATCTAATTTGGGTGAGCACTTTAAAGGTGTAACACGCGCTAATGTGACACACTTTAATCTGCCAAAGGGTCAATTTTATGGTTATCTTAACTGCAATGGAGTCGCTCGATAATGAATGCTAAAAAGCGCCCTCAGTTAATTTCTGTAAAAACAATATTAGCAATATTAGCTGTAAGTTGTTTTGCACTTTATGCATTATTTCCTCACACCTTATTTTTTGAAGATGATGAACTTTCACAAGATTATACCTTTGAAAAATCGTACCTTAATGCAGCGCTCAACACAGAGCCCGACAACGAAAAGCTACGCGCAAAATTAGTTGAGCTGCATATAGGGCTTAGTGAATATTCACAAGCCACTAACGAGCTTGAAAAACTACCTAGAGGTGAGCGCAAAGCGACGCTTGAAATAAAGCTGCTTTACTCATTATGGCTAGCAAGCGGGGCTAATATTGACGACCGCTTTGAAGAACTATCTTTAAAAATAGGTGCTCATAAAAATTGGAACGAACAAATACTAACTATTGCAAAAGCAGTTGGGTTAAACGCAAAAGTTGCTCAGTACTATCAAAAAAATAAACAGCCACTCCTTGCAGCCGATTACTGGTTAAGCGCAGGGGAACCTGACAAAGCACTCGCAATTTATAAAATAAATATAAATGCTGACATTGCAGCTAAAGCGATTGAAACTGCACTGGGCGCAAATAACCCGATTCAAGCTTATGCATGGTGGAAAACCTATGGTGACAAAGCCGATGTTAAACGCACCCTTTATTTAGCTAACCTAGCTGGTAACACAGAAGATGCAGCTCAAGCCATTGAAAGCTTATTAAAAGCTGAGCCAAATAACACCGACTACTTAACAAAAGCAATGCACCTGCGTTTAGCAAATGGAAATGCAAAAGGGGCTGAACAATTACTCGCAAAGTTATTACTACAGAGTCCAGATGACAAAGAGCTACATTTATTAAATTGGAAGATAAAGCGCTGGCAAAACAAGCCTAAAGAAGCGCTTCAAGAATTTAAATGGCTAATGTCTAACAAAGCCGTAACTCCTGCGATGCTTACCGACAGTATTAACGATGCCACCGCTTTATATTTATACCAAGATGCTAATGATATATACGAATACAAGGCGCAAAACAGAAGTCTGAAAGGCAATGGTTTTGCTAATTGGATGCAAGCTAACGAATTTATAGGTAACACAAAGCAAGAGTTAAACAATATTGAACGCTTTGAGCAAATAAATGGTAAAAGTGCATTATCACAATATTGGAAAGCAAAAGTACTTCACGATACTGGTAATTTAGAAGCGCTAAGAGCCCTGTGGCCTATATATAAAGGGCCTAAAAATGAAGAAGACTTACTTTGGATTGCCCGCGCATTTTGGCTAAACGATGACTTTGCTACAGCTCTGCAAGTACTAAAAAGTAAGCAAGAAAGTTCTGATGATGAGTTTTGGAGCGCCAATGTAGATATGGCTACGCGAGTCAAAGACAAAGCTCATGAGCTATATGCATTAGAGCAGTTACAAAAAATAAGCCCTTTAAGCGTAGGCGACATGCTGCACTACCAACAATTGCGCTTTGAAGGTCGGCCTCAGGAGCTTCTTGATTATTTATGGAAAAGTGAGTCGCAAACTGACCGTCAATTGATTCAAATTGCATTATTAAGTACACAAGTAAATGATGCTAAATCAGTTGCACGTATTCATGCTGAACTTGATAAGCAGCGCTACAATAAAGCCCTCTACCCTGCTTGGTTAATTCTTTCAAATTGGTATCAAAACCAAAGTGATTTAAATTCAGCTTATACAACTTTAAACCGCGCCGCTAAATTAAGTGAATATGACTCTAATGTTGTGCTTGCACAAGGTTGGTTAGCGCTGCAAATGCACGACACTGTGATGATTAGCCGCATTTTAGCTCGCTATTCTCAAAGCGATCCTTCCTATGCGTGGACCCAGCTATTAGCAAGCTTATCTATTCACGAAAAGTCATATAATAGTGCTTACTTTTATTTGCGTAAATTAGCCATTGCAGATCCAAGTGACTTAACAACACTGGTTAACTTAGCCGATGTAATGAAGCAACTTGGTTATTATGCAAATGCTGCTGAACTTAATCACTATTTACTGCAACACTTACCTAAAGATAAATATGCATACAGAGGCTTAATGTTCCGCTGGGCGGGCGCGATGGCTGTTCCTCATTTAATGCAATTAAACACAATGGAAGAACTTGCTCCCGACACTATTGGTGAGCCCCAAACAAACTGGTGGTTAGCGCGCAGGGCTGCACAAAAATTAGAGCCATGGCAAAAACTACAACTTTATATGACCAACGGCGAATTTAATAAAGCGAAACAGCTTATAGCTGAAGGTTCACTAAGCAAATTAGATGAGCTAAACGCCCTACTCTATTTAAAACAACCCTATGCCACCATGCAACGTTGGTACGAAGAACTCACTAGCGAACCAAATGAATCGCAATTGAGTTTACTCAGAAATGCACGCACATCCTATTTTAGAGCGCTTGAAATAAACCTATCGCCAGAGGCTGGTTTAAACAGTAGCCAGTACGATGTAAACGTTTATTTTCCTTATGCTAATGGGCAATGGAAATTAAGTTTAAGTAATCAGCAAAATCTTGATAACAACGGATTACTGTTTGCGATAGAAGATAAGATGACATTTGGTCGTTGGTATTTTGATGCAAAAATAGATTCTCACCAAGGCAGCTTAGTTAGCCGTCAAGGTTTTAGCTTGGACTCTCGTTATCAATGGGATTCGCGTACACAGGTAGGTTTAAAGCTTGAATATAATGTTGAAAACCGCCAATCAGAAGCGCTACTTAGCTATGCTCAGCTAGATAAAGCCACGGCCTATGTTAACTACAATATTGATGGTAGACAAAACGTACAGCTATCAGCAGCAGCGATGTCTTTTTCTCGAAGAAGCGATGGCAGCTCACTAATAAATGGCCAAGAATATAATGCACGTTACCAATACAGCATTTTAAAAGACCGCCCAATTTGGAACGCTTATTTTAGTGCGCAATGGCAAGACTTTGAACGTGTAAATGCATTAATAAATACAGATGCAAGTAGAAGACCGCTAAGAGTTGACCTTCAACCATTTAGACGTTTTGCACTAGGGACCTCATTTGCTTCAACTGGTTCTTTAGAACCTCCTTATTTAGGCGCAAGCCCTTCATGGTTATTTGATATAAGTACTGGCTATCAAACACTTAACGATACAGTAGATGTATCAGTTTCAAGTGGCGCTGGTTGGTCTGTACTGGGCGATGATTTATTTAAATTACAGCTGGGTTACCAAAGTAGTAATAAAGTGGGTAACTCAGATACACAATTACAATTAGGTTATTACGTACATTTTTAATGTTAGGAGAGAGTATGTTTCGTTTAATTATACCGTGTTTGGTATTACTATTATCAGCATGTACCACCAGCAGAGTTGCTGATGATGTAGAGCTTAGCCCTTCAAAAATTGTGGCATTAATGCCACTTGTTAATCATGCTCAAACACCGCTTGCAGGTGAGCGTGCTGAAGATATTTTAGCCAGTATTTGGCAACAAAATAAATTACCAACTCTTATACGCGCACCTCGCGTAAACACCAAAGAGCTTCCACCACTGGACGATCAATACCGTTTAGACAATGCTATGCAGTGGTTAAGCACTCAACAAGCTGACTATGTACTAACAGGCAGCATTGAAGAGTGGCGCTACAAAGCTGGGCTTGACGGCGAACCCGTTGTTGCACTTACATTATCACTTACTGAAAATGGACAAACAACGCCGATTTGGACGGGTACTATTGCTAAAAGTGGTTGGGGCCGCGATAGCATTGCAGCAACAGCACAAGATGTGATTGCCGATTTAATTTCTTATATAGAGGTTAGTGAGTGAAAACACATTTCCTTAGACCAAGAGACGTTCCTGAGCTACAAATATGGGCTGAGGTATTTATATTTACCGCGCTTGCTTTAGGGCTGCCTGTATTATTTAACGCAGAGGACCCATTTTGGACTGAGGGAGGGTTTTCGTGGCCTGTACTTGGCCCACTTTTAGTTTCTCTACGTTATGGCTTTTCAAAAGGCTTTATTAGTATTTTATGTTTGCTTGTTGGTCAACTTTTTTTACTTCAAGCAAATGTTTTATCACCACAAAGCGACTTCAATATTAACGCCATGATTGGCTACATTATTGTAATTATGATCACTGGCGAATTTAGGGATGTGTGGGAACGTACTAATCAACAACAAAGTATTCAGCTTGAGTACGTAACCGATCGCCTTGAAACATTTACTCGTCAGTATCACTTAATTAATTCATCTCACGATAGAATAGAGCAAATGCTTGCTGGCCATACGTTAAGTTTGCG
Source organism: Pseudoalteromonas sp. RB2-MNA-CIBAN-0110 (assembly GCF_040309305.1). Classification (NCBI taxonomy): domain Bacteria; kingdom Pseudomonadati; phylum Pseudomonadota; class Gammaproteobacteria; order Alteromonadales; family Pseudoalteromonadaceae; genus Pseudoalteromonas; species Pseudoalteromonas sp. RB2-MNA-CIBAN-0110. The sequence continues at coordinate 49,887 of NZ_JBEOOQ010000028.1, forward strand.
TGAATCGCTACAAGCAGTAAGAACCTCTATCGGGCTATTAAAAGAAAGAAGGCTTGATAGCGCAGCGCAAAAAATAATCGACCTATTCGTTGAATATGGTTTATTAGAAAGAGCGGGGTTATATAAAGTTGAAAACGACACTGTTTTAGAGCCACCACTTGCCTCTATTGGCCAAATGGGTCAAATAGCTGAAAATGATCCTCTTATATTAGCGATGATTGAAGAAAAAGAATTAGTATCAGTAAAAGACGCAAAAACTGCGTTAGGTATAAGTAAATACCATATGGCAATCCCACTTATCGACGTAAATAATACAATTTATGGCGCTATTTTAGTTGAAAGAGTACAATTTTTTGCACTTAAAAATACCACTCTTACACTACTTGCTGTTATGGCTGGGCATATTGGCGACCTACTGCGCCATGAAATAACAAACCCAGTAATGACTTATGAAGAGTCTCCATACTTTATTCGCCAAGTTAAACGCGCGAATAAAGAAGCTAAACGATACAACATTCCATCGCAGCTGCTAAAAATAAAAGCCAATAATATTACTGATAAATCGACTCAACTTATGAGTTATTTAAGTGAAGCACGCCGTGGTTTAGACATTTATTTGTATGATAATCAAAATCAGGTATTACTGCTATTAATGCCATTAGCTGATGAACTTGAAAAAGCAGGGTTTATCGCCCGAATGAACACTTGGTGTAAAGAGCGCACTGGTAACACTTTAGCTGAGCTTGATATTGTTATTGAGCAACAACTTGCACTACCAATAAGCTCAGATGATATAAAGAGATTGGTTTCACTTTCATGATTATAATTATTGTAGCGGCTATTTTAGGGTGTATTTGTCAGTACTTTGCACTAGTAGAAGTACTGGAAACACCTAATTGGTTTTTAGCTATACTACTGCATGCTATTGCTAGCATCCTTTTTGCTATTGTTAGTTATGTGTTTATACCCAAAAAATACAAAACGACTCCTTATAGCTCTTTTTTGCTCATGTTTTTATTATTGTTTACATTACCCGTACTTGGAATTATAGGTGTTGTAGTAGCGCTTACGTTTGCTCTTTGTAAACCTCTCAAAAACGACGAGATAGAAATAGAAGAGCATAAAATACCTGAGCTTCCTTTTGAAGCCAGAGCAATATCAGCAAACCCGACCTATTCTATTGGCGGACTTAAAGCAATTTTGAAGCACGCAAGTGAACCAAATAAACGTTTAAGTGCTGTAATGGCAGCTCGTCACATGAGTGACTCACAAGCTATTCCTATTTTAAAGCTAGCACTTAAAGATTTAGAAGATGATATTCGACTACTCGCCTACTCAACCCTTGATGGTAAAGAAACCAAACTCAACGAAAAAATCAGTTTGTATCAGCAAGAAATAGCCGTTACGACTAAGCAGCCTAAATTGAGCCATTTACAAAAACAGCTAGCCGAACTGTATTGGGAACTAAGCTATTTAGGTTTAGCCCAAGGTGCACTGCGTAAATACGTTTTAGAAAAAGCAGAAGCACTTGCAGAGCAAAGTATTGAGCACGTAAAAACACCTGCAACCTTTATATTTTTAGGCCGTATATCTTTAGCCTTAGACAAATACGAAATAGCCCATGAGTACTTACTTAAAGCAACTGAGTTTGGTATGGCAAGGCGTCATGTTCTCCCTTATAAAGCCGAAGTTGCCTTTTGTATGAACAAGTTTGACGACTGTAAACGCTATTTAAAAGAACTCCCAGAACAACCTAAAGGCAGTGAATTACGTCATTTGCAGGAGTATTGGCATGAGTAATAAAAATGCAGACATTTTACTGCTTTTGGAAGGTACCTACCCTTACGTACGTGGTGGTGTATCTAGTTGGGTTCATCAAATAATTGAAGGGTTACCTCATTATAACTTTGAGCTTGTTTTTATAGGTGGAGCACCAGAGCATTATGGCGAGATTCAATATACTTTACCTGAAAACGTTACCAAGCTGCATGTTCATTATTTAGTGGAAAATGATACTTCTGAAATAAAAGCCAAGCATGGGGTTAAATATAAAAAAGAGCTCTTTGATTTCTGGCAACAACTACAAAATTATTTTAGAGATTGTAACGAGCCTATCCCGACTGAATTGTTAAAATTTGCATTTGAAACTTTGGCTAAAAAAGACGGTATTAACGAAGCCGACTTTTTATATAGTGAATCATCATGGCAAGTGCTCACTAATTACTATTCAACTTTTTGTGATGAATCCTCTTTTATTGACTTTTTTTGGTCATACCGCAATTTATATAAACCGCTATTTAAAATAGCCGAAATTGCACGTGGACTTCCAAAAGTTAAACTTATTCACTCAATATCTACCGGGTATGCTGGTATTTTAGGATCTGGTGCCAGTGTAATAAGCGATACTCCCTTTTTGTTGACCGAGCATGGTATTTACACCAAAGAGAGAAAAATAGATCTTATTCAAGCCAGTTGGATCAAAGAGTCTGAGCAAAGCCTAGGTAAAAACTTAAATACCGAGATGGGCTTTATTCGCCGTATGTGGATCAGCTTTTTTGAGCAAATCGGCCGAACAACATATCAAGAAGCAGATAAGATCATTTCGCTATACGACGGTAACAGACAGCGCCAAATAAAAGATGGCGCAGCGCCTGAAAAAGCATTTGTTGTACCTAATGGAATTAAAACAGTGCGCTTTATTGAAGCGCTTGATCAGCGTCCAAAACAGATACCACCGGTTGTTGGATTAATTGGACGTGTAGTACCTATAAAAGATATTAAAACCTTTATACGTGCGATTAAAGAAGCGCAATCGATATTACCAGAGGTCGAAGGCTGGATCATCGGCCCTTATGAAGAAGATCCGCAATATTACAAAGAGTGTGAACTACTTGTAGGCAGCCTTGATTTACAAAACAGTGTTAAGTTTTTAGGTATGCAAGATATTACCAAAATTTTGCCTAAGCTCGGAGTTGTTGCTTTAACCTCGATTTCAGAAGCGCAGCCTTTAGTACTTTTAGAAGCAATGGCGGCCGGTGTGCCTGTACTGGCTAGTGATGTTGGCTCGTGCCGCGAAATAATCGAAGGCGGAACCGATGAAGATAAAGCATTAGGTAAAGCCGGTGAAGTTGTCTCAATTGCTTCACCTAGCGAAACAGCACAACAAATATCAAACATGCTAACAAATGAGCAAGCTTGGCTTGAGCATCAAAAAAGTGGTTTAGACCGCGTACAAAAATTTTATGACGAGAGCCACATGTTTGCCCGTTACGATAAACTTTATAAGGATACAATGGCATGGCCGGAATAGGTTTTGAGATACGAAAAATTCTCAAAAAAAATACCCTGCTCTCAGTTTTTGAAGCATACGGCTACGCAGGTTTAATAGGCTCAGGCCCCTGGCTGCTCTCTATTGTAGCGTTAATGCTAATTGGTATTTTAAGTTTAGGAATTGTATTACCTAAAGTACTTATTATTCAATTTTTAACGCTTGTTACCTACATGATGGCAGCCTCACTTATTTTAACGGGTGGCTTGCAGTTATTACTAACTCGGTTTATTGCCGATTTGTTTTTTCAAAAAGAAGAGGCAAAAGTACTCCCTAATTTACTTGGTGCGCAACTTGTAACAACAATAGCTGCGTTATTGGTGGGCTTAGCTGTATGGCCTATGCTCCCTATACCCGTTGTTACTAAGATTATAATTTTAGGTGCCTTTGTAAGCTTATGTAATCAGTGGCTTGGCGCTATTTTTCTATCAGGTATGAAAGAATACCGGTTAATTTTAATTACCATGCTAAGTGGTTACGCCTTTATGGTATTGCTTGCATATTTATTAAGAGACTGGCAGTTAGACGGCTTATTTTTTGCGTTTTTTGCTGGCGAAGCACTGCTCTTTTTTAGCTTTTTATTTATGATTATTCGCCGCTACCCTGGTGAAAAACTTATAAGCTTTGACTTTTTAAGCAATAAAAAAGTGTATTACAGCCTATTCTTTTGTGGTCTGTTTTATAACATTGGTGTATGGGCTGATAAAATCATTTTTTGGTATTCTCCAAGCACATCAATTCAAATTATTGGCACATTAAGAGCAAGCCCAATTTATGACTTACCTATATTTTTGGCTTATTTGTCTATTATCCCCGGTATGGCGGTATTTTTAGTAAAAATGGAAACCGACTTTGTAGAAGAGTACGACCGTTTTTACACCGCTATTCGTGGTGGCTCATCTCTTGAAGAGATCTACATATTAAAAGACAGTATGATCCAAACTGCGCGTGCCGGTTTATACGATATATTTAAAATTCAGGGTATTACCGTTGCCTGCTTATTATTATGGGGTGAGCAAATACTTACCTTTATTGGCATTGATCCAAACTATAAAACGCTTTTATTTATTGATGTAGTCGGTGTAGGCGTACAAGTTATATTTTTATCTATTTTAAATATTTTGTTTTATTTAGATAAACGCTCAACAGTACTATTTTTAGCGGGGTTATTTCTAGTAATCAATGTTGTTTTAACTTTGTTATCAATTGCTTTTGGACCGCAGTTTTATGGCTATGGCTTTGCATTAGCAACCATTATTACCTCGGTAGTAGGATTATTTTGGCTTTCAAAACAATTTGAAGATTTAGAATACGAAACGTTTATGCTGCAATAGCAGGTTATAAAAAATTAACATAAAGGCTGCAAGCTGCAGCCTTTATCGTTACGTTAAAAACTCTAATAAACCGCGCTCAAAACGACTAAGATACTTTGTTTTACGGGGTAATTTAAAATTGTCGCGCCAATGAGTTTGTTCTGATTCATTTTTCTTACAAAGCTCAATAACATCAGGGTGAATATAAGAATTACGCGCTATTGTTGGCGTATTGCCAAGCTTTGAAGACACTTCATCAAGCATTGTTTTTAATGTAATAGCGCCTTTTGCTTCATACACTTCTTTAAAAGCAATCACACTTGCTCGCCATGTTCTAAAGTGTTTTGCGCTAAATTCTTCACCCATTATATTTTGAATATACTGATTGATTTCAGTAGAGGTAACGTTAGAGCGCTCCCCCCCTTCTATATATTGAAACAAGTGTTGCCCGGGTAAGTCCTGAAGTTCCTTAATAACACTACTCAATGCTTTATCCGTTATATTTACTTCCCTTTCTTTACCTGACTTTGCACGGTATTTTAATCTAATATTTTTACCTGTTAATTTTGCATGCCTTGATCTTAGGGTTGTCGCTCCGAAACTTTTATTTTGTTTTACATTACGTTCATTCCCCACCCGTAAAGCACCTAAATCCATTAATCTAACAATGGCTGCTAAAGTACGTTCATAATCGAGCTCATCACCTTGCAATGCTTCCTTTAATTGAGCCCTAAGTAACGGCAGCTTATGTCCAAACACACTACAAGCTTGATACTTTTTAGCATCTTGTTGTTGTGTAAATAATGGATGATATCGGTACTGTTTTCGTCCTTTACTGTCGTAACCTGTTGCTAAAATATGCCCATTTTCTTCAGGGCAAAACCATACACTTTTATAAGCAGGCGGGAACGCGAGTGAATTTAAGCGCTCAATAACGGCCTTCTCTTTAATTATTTTTCCTATTGGGTCAAAATACTGCCAATGTTTGTTTTTTTGCTTTCGGGTAATTCCGGGCAAACTATCATCAACGTAAATCAATTCCATCATTCCTCCTCAAGCATTTAAAAGAGATATTGTTAACTCGCTTAAGCTTATATTTAAAAGAGATATTGTTAACTCGCTTAAGCTTATATTTCAAAGCATAGAATGTACCACTTTAAAATAACCTTAAACTGAACGACTTTATTGATATATAATCAAAAATTGAGCAAAAACAAAAATACGATATATATAATGGTTATTATAACTACGCTTATATTCTCCCTTAATTGGGCATGCTGTTTAAAAGGAGCATTCAATGGCTTTTGATTATGGATCGATTGATCTTGGACTAAAAAACCCCTTCAAACTTGAAGGTAAAGTAACAGCTGTAAGAGGACTCATTGAGTCTATAGCGGGTATTAGTTTACTTGTTATTGCTGCGGGCTCAGTAAAAGAAGATACAACCGCTGGATGGATTTTAATGGTGTTTGGCATGCTTATTTTAGCATTTGGCATTCGCTCACTTTCAAGTGGTATTTATGCAACTCTTAAGTATTTTGTAGGCAGAAACCACCCTACTTCACTTGCTTATAACTACAGCAAATCACAAGCATCAACCGCCCAAGAAGAACAAAAAGAAGTAGCCTACACCGCGCAATCACTCGAAGAAATGCTGGTTGGTCGTAAAAACAGTACGTTTAAAGAGCCTAATGGTTTTCTATCACGTTTACTTCACAGCTTAATCCCTAAGTTATTATTCCTACCTTATCCTATTCGTAATGTTGCTCAGCGCTTATTTGGCTCATGGGTAAGTACCCTTGTTGCACTTATTGCTTATGGCCTTGTGGCATTTGTATCTTTATCGGGTTTTACCGGTGAAGCAGGCGAATTAGCATTTCCTGTTTATAGTGCCATATTAATGTTCTACGTGCTTTTTTCGTGGCGCTCTACGGGTAAACCTATTTCTAGAAACGCTGAAAAAAATATTGAAGCACTTGGTACCGGTGCACTCGCTAAAATTATTTCTTTATCTTTTATTCTACCAATCGCTATTGGCCTTTCTATGTCATGGCTGATGAAAGAACAACACATTAGCAAACAAGAAATAGATGGCTGGATTGAGCAACTACCTAGTCTTCATGCTGGCATGTACTTAATTGCGATTATTGTATTAGCCACTCTGAGCTGCGCAATTGCTTTTATTATGATTAAAGCGCGTTTAAATGCAGTTACCCCTTCTGCTGAAGTATCAGAACTACGTGAAAACTGGCAAGAGTCTGTTCATCCAGACGAAATTTTTATAAACCTAGACAATCTAGTAATGGCTAACCGTCGTTATAAAGAAGTACCTAACAGAGTTTATCGCGAATTAGATCCTAAGCTTCAAGAACAAATTGAAGGTAAAGGCGGTTTTAAAGGTGAAATGATCCAAGAGATTCAACCTAAACTGCACTCAATAGACTTAGGTAAAAACTTTACGCTAGCAAGGTTACTTGCTTTAGTAAGTGGTAACTTGCTTTATATTATAGCCTTAGCGTTTACTGTGTTTTTAGCGTATTCGTTTATTAATATTTATCATTACGTTGACGCTGCAAATATTAGTAGCTTTAAACAAGCATTTAATAACCAACATGTTATTCAATTTAGTGAGCTATTAATGACAAGCTTTCACTTATTGCTAATAGGTATACTTATTAAAGCATTTGCGCAATTGCTTACAAATACAGCTCATCTATTTTTTGCTGAAATGCAATTTGAATCACTACTAGTGTACTTTAAATGCGAAGGCACATTTACTGAGTCTAAAATATCAACAGGTACTGGTATTCACGATAGTACTCGCTCAGAAAATACTTTAGTACGCAGTAGCATAACGCCTTGGATTATTGTTTCTCGTGTTATTTCTACTACGTTTGCAGCAACAGGTATGAAAAATCTTGAACATCCTCGCCATATTATGGAAATGCATAAAGACGAAGGACAATTACAAGCAATCAAAAAAGACGTTATCGCGTTCTTGAAAGACCGTGAATCTATCGCCTCAATCACCAGTGAGCGTGATTTAGGTAATGCGTCACAAATACATCAATTAAATCAGCAAACGCGTGCTATACCTACTCAGCAAGCGATAGCTAAAGATGACGAAGAAGCTGCAGGGTATTTAAGACAAGAAGAAAACTTATCTCCCGAGCCAAAGGGTTAATTAACTTAAACTCTGGATTATTAGTATTAATGCCACCTTGTAAATTAGGTGGCATTTTTTTATCCTTTATTAACCTCTATTCAATACCTTTTAACTTTACTACCTCTTTTATACTCAACAACATGATTAATATTGGATTAGTCCACAAAGCCCTTGCTTTATGTGCCAAAACACAAATAATGAAGTATTAATCACAGGGTAAGAATGAGGACAATGAGCTATATACTAACCACCCAATGTGCTGACGACGTAGGCTTAATAGCTAAAATCACAGGGCTTTGTCATAAAAATAATTTAAATATTACGCGTAACAACGAGTTTGTAGATAAAGACGCACAGCGATTTTTTATGCGCACAGAGCTTACAGGCGAGCCACAAAGCGACTTTTTAGATCAACTACGCGCACTGTTGCCACAAGGCGCTAAACTTGCCCTACATTGCGGTGCAAAAACTAAAGTAGTTTTACTTGCAACTAAAGAAGCCCATTGTTTAGGTGGTATGTTGCTAAAGCAATTTGAACAAACTCTTAATATTGAAGTATTAGCAGTTATTGCTAACTACGCTGATTTAGAGCCTTTAGCAAAAGGGTTTGATGTGCCCTTTCATGTTGTATCGCACGAAGGACTAACTCGTAGCGAGCACGATCAAAAAGTAGGTGATTTAATTGCCAGCTACAACCCTGATGTTATTGGTCTTGCCAAATACATGCGTATTTTAAGCCCTGAATTTGTGGGTCGCTTTGAAGGCAAAATAATTAATATTCATCATTCATTTTTACCCGCATTTATAGGTGCTAAACCTTATCATCAAGCATTTGAGCGCGGCGTAAAAATCATTGGTGCTACCGCTCACTTTGTGAACAATGAGCTTGATGAAGGCCCTATTATTTTGCAGGATGTAACAAGCGTTACACATGCTAATACCGCCGAAATGATGGCTAAAATGGGTAAAGATGTAGAGAAAACAGTGTTTTGTAAAGCACTCCAACTTGCATCAGAGCATAAGCTATTTATTAATGGTAATAAAACTGTAGTGTTTTCTTAGCATTGTACCAATTCGCTTAATTAAGTAGTTTATTTTGAGGTAATAAAACAGTGTTGATAACAAGGTATGCATTTTGTTATTAACCTGAATTCTGATTGATTATTCTACACATAAAAATATGCCAGCATTGTTGCTGGCATTTTTTTGCTCATAAATAAGCAAGTGACTTTTTAAATGTAAATTATGCCTGCTCTATTGGCTCGAGTTTTAATTTAGCGGCAATTAAAACGGCTTGGGTACGATTGTACACGCCGAGTTTTCTAAATATGGCTGTAATGTGTGCTTTTACTGTCGCTTCTGATATGTGCAGTTCATAAGCAATTTGCTTATTAAGTAAACCTTCGTGCAGATATTGTAGCACTCGGTATTGTTGAGGTGTTAATGAGGCAACTTGCGCTGCTATTTCTCTATCTTCACCTTCAATTTCAGCTACTTTGTTTTTTAGCTCTTTTGGTAGCCATGTATCGCCTTCAAGTATTTGGTTAATTGCACTGGCAATATCATCAGACGATGACGATTTAGGAATAAAACCCATAGCGCCGTAACCCATTACTTTAGAAACTATATTAGCGTCTTCACTACCCGAAACAACGGCAATAGGTAAGCTTGGGTATTCTTCTCTAATACGAATAAGACCATATAAATCACCATTACCTGGCATGTGAAGGTCTAGCAGTAATATATCAAGATCCTCTTGCTCGCTTAACACTTGCAGTGTGCTGTCAAAATCGGATGATTCAAAAACCTCTAAACCTTCAAATTTTGCGCTCAATGCGCCCTTTAGTGCTTCACGAAATAACGGATGGTCGTCCGCTATTAAAAACTGACTCATGGTTCACTCCTAATAAATTCGGCTGCCAGTTAGGTATAAAACCCTTACTGACAGCCGATATACTACGTTTAGAATCAACTTGTAATCAAGTTTTTAACGCACATTTAACGATTTAATCTGTTCTCGATTAGTTCATCGACTACAGATGGATCTGCAAGCGTTGACGTATCACCGAGTTGTTGGTGCTCATTTGCAGCGATTTTACGTAAAATACGACGCATAATCTTGCCTGAGCGCGTTTTAGGTAAACCTGGAGACCATTGAATCATATCTGGTGATGCTATTGGGCTAAGCTCTTTACGAACCCAGTTACGTACCTCTTTGGTTAACTCATCGCTTACTGTTACACCTTCATTTGGCGTAATATAAACATAAATACCTTGGCCTTTAATATCATGCGGGTAACCTACAACAGCGGCTTCTGCTACTGCTGGATGTGATACAAGAGCACTTTCAATCTCCGCAGTACCTAAGCGATGGCCTGATACGTTAAGTACATCGTCCACACGTCCTGTGATCCAGTAATAACCGTCTTCATCACGACGACAACCATCACCTGTAAAGTAGACACCTGGGTAGGCGCTAAAATAAGTTTGTTCAAAACGCTCATGGTCGCCATAAACAGTTCGCGCTTGCGATGGCCAGCTATCTAAAATAACTAAATTACCGTCCACAGCACCTTCAAGGTTATTCCCCTCAGCATCAAATAATGCTGGCGCAATACCAAAAAATGGATGGGTTGCAGAGCCAGGCTTTGTATCAGTTGCACCCGGTAAAGGCGTAATCATTATGCCACCGGTTTCTGTTTGCCACCACGTATCAACAATCGGACAATTAGATTTACCAATACTCTCGTAATACCACGTCCATGCTTCTGGATTTATTGGCTCACCCACCGAGCCTAAAATACGTAAACTATCGCGATTTGACGAAGCAGTTGGCTCATCACCTTTCGCCATTAGCGCACGAATTGCTGTAGGCGCAGTATATAAAATAGTTACACCGTGTTTATCAACAATTTCGCCCATACGTCCTGCAGTTGGATAAGTTGGTACACCTTCAAATAATACTTGTGTACAACCGTTTACTAATGGCCCGTATGCAATGTAACTGTGGCCTGTGATCCAACCTACATCGGCACTACACCAATACACATCGTCTTCTTTTAAATCAAATACGTATTCATGTGTCATTGATGAGTAAACTAAGTAGCCACCAGTGGTATGCACAACCCCCTTCGGCTGACCTGTTGAACCTGACGTATATAAAATAAACAATGGATCTTCAGCGTTCATTGGCTCTGGCTCACACTTTGCTGGTAAATCAGCAACTAGGTCATGCCACCATATATCGTGCTCATTCCAATCAACTTCACCGCCGGTTAATTGGTGCACAATAACATGCTCAATTGAGGTTACAGTTTCTTGCGCTACCGCTTCATCTACATTTGCTTTTAATGGAACACAATTACCTGCTCTGCGCCCTTCATCCGAAGTAATAACAATTTTGGCACCCGAATCTCGAATACGATCTGCAATCGCAGAAGGTGAAAAGCCACCAAATACAACCGAATGAATAGCACCAATACGTGCACAAGCCTGCATTGCATAAACAGCTTGAGGCGTCATAGGCATATAAATCGCTACACGATCACCTTTTTGAACACCTAGCTTTTTTAAACCATTGGCAAACTTAGCCACTTCATCATGCAATTGTTGATAAGTAATATTCTCACTTTGAGATGGGCTGTCACCTTCCCAAATAAGCGCCGTTTTGTCTGCTTTGGTTTTTAAGTGACGATCGATACAATTGTACGAAGCATTAAGGTAGCCATCCTCATACCATTTAATATTTATATGTCCTTTGTCGAATGATGTGTTTTTAACTTTTGTATAAGGGGTAGACCAATCAAGACGTTTGCCATGCTCACGCCAAAAACTTTCTGGGTCATCAATAGATTGCTTGTAAAGCGTATTATATTTATTTTTATCTACAAGAGTCGCATCTTTAATATGCGCAGGAACTGGATAGATACTTTGTGACATCTTAGTCTCCATTTAAATTACTTGCCTTAAGCTTTTATCAAGGATTACTCAGCAGTGCTACATTAAGTATTAGACCTTAGTTGTACACCCCTTCAATTTCCTCATTTGTAGTTTATAATCCTTCTGCTTTCAATTTTTTTACATAAATAATACAACGCGTTAAATGTAAGTAAATACAAACTAATCTGCTCTCAAACCTTAGTCTTATAGACCAATAGGTAATTGAGTAAATATTGCACATATTCAACAGTGTTCTCGTACTCTAATAAAGATATTTTGTTGTACTTACTAAAATGCTTTATTTAACGAATGAAAATAGAAAGTGAATTGAAAGCCAAATTAACAACCCTTTTTATTCGTAAGTAATACTCGTAGCAAGTAATACAAATATCTATGAAAAAAAAGTAATAAATAACAAGTAGCCTATAAAGGACACCACAATGAAATTTACCCCATTAAAAACATTGGCAGCAAGCGCTGTACTATGTGCACTATCAAGTACTGCATACGCGGCAACTGCTGCAAAAATTGGTGATACCGAATTTACTTACGGTGGATACATTAAACTCGACTCTATGTGGAGTGATTATTCAGCGGGTGCGCCTGCAGGTTCAAACGTAGGTCGTGACTTTTACGTACCAAGTACGCTAACAGTTGGCGACGATAACAGCTCAGATGCTGTGTTTGATATGCATGCTCGCGAGTCACGCTTTAACTTTGGCACAGCCACTGTTATGGATAACGGTAAGACCGTTAACACTAAAATTGAGATTGATTTTTTAGCCTCAGCTGCTGGCGGCAATGAACGTGTATCAAACTCTTATGCTCCACGTATTCGCCATGCGTTTGTGACATACGACGGTTGGTTATTTGGTCAAACATGGTCTAACTTTCAAAACGTGGGTGCCCTTGCTGAAACGCTTGATTTTGTAGGCCCAGCTGAAGGCACTATATTTGTTCGCCAATCGCAAATTAAATATACCACTGGCGCATGGTCTTTCTCATTAGAAAACCCAGAAAGTACAATTTCTACTACTAGCGGTATGGTAGTAACTGATGATGCATCATTGCCTGACTTTACAGCTCGTTACACACACAAAGCTGATTGGGGTAACATTGTTGTTGCAGCGCTTGCTCGCCAACTAACTTATAAAGTAGGCAGTGTTGATGCAGATGAAACATCTTTTGGTATTAGTGCGTCGGGTAAAATAAACCTTGGTGAAGACAACCTTAAATTTATGCTTACTCAAGGTAAAGGCTTAGGCCGTTACGTAGGCTTAAACGTTGCTCACGGCGCAGTACTTAATGGCGATGAACTAGATGCCATTGATTCGACTTCTGGTTTTGTTGCTTACCAGCACAAGTGGACAAGCCAATGGCGTTCAACGTTCTTATACTCTTTCTTCTCTGCTGATAACAACACTGATTTATTAGCTATTTCTGGTGATCCGACTGAATCAAGCCAAAGCTATAGCGCTAACATTTTATATTCCCCTGTTAAACGCCTAACATTTGGAGCTGAGCTAAAACATGCTGAGCGTGAAACTGAAAGTGGCGTAGATGGCGATTTAGATCGTTTACAATTCTCTGTTAAATACTCTTTTTAATAACTAAAAAGCTAACTACTTTAAATAAGCGGCCTAGGCCGCTTTTTTTATAATTCAATTTAAGTTAAAAAAACAACCATATTTTTATAAGCCATATCGCTTATCCTAATCATAATATTATTTACAGACTAAGTAATTCCCCTAAAACAGCATTAATGCGTTTACAAATGATAATAGTTTTTGTTTGAGTTTGTTAATTCTAAATAGTAGAATATCCCAATTATTTAAATAAACTCAAATAATATTAAATATTAATTAAGGGAAAACATGAAACTCAATCGCACTTTTGCACTTTCTTCATTAGTTTTAGCTATGGGTTTTTCAGCTCAAGCGCAAGAAACACCAACTAAGAATACAGTTGAAAATAACAATGAACAAATGGAAGAAATATTAATAGTAGGTGTACGCCAAGATCGAGTTAGCCAAGGTGCTACCGGTTTAACTATGGAGCTTAACGAAACACCACAATCTATTAGTGTAATTGGCGCAGAGCAACTTCAAAACTTTGCAGCAAATAGTATTAATGACGCATTGAAAATGGCTACGGGTATTACTGTAGAACAAGGTGAAACTAACCGCACACGATACACGTCTCGTGGTTTTGATATTAAAAGCACTCAAGTTGATGGTGTTGGTCTACCTAATAACTGGGGCCTTGTTACTGGTGCTATGGAAAGCTACGGTTATGAAAAAATAGAAGTTATTCGTGGTGCTAATGGGCAATTAACAGGCGTTGGTAATGCAGCAGGTACTATTAATTATGTTCGAAAACGCCCAACAAATGAGAATGAAGGTGAAGTAGGTATTTCTGTAGGTACTTATGGTTTAAAGCGGTTACAAGCTGATTATTCATTTTTGTTAACAGATTCTGGTAGTTGGGCTGCACGTGTTGTTGGTGCTGCAGAAGGCTCTGATTCATACCTTGATGGTTTAGAAAACGATCGTACTTACTTCTCTGCTGTAGTTGATGGACAACTTACTGGTAATTCAACACTTTCATTTGGTGCTTCACATCAAGATGCGAATACAGATGGAACCATGTGGGGAGGATTACCACTTTCATATGCCGATGGCACACAAGCGCAGTGGGATGTAAGTACAAGTACAACCCAAGAGTGGACTAAATGGGATACTCTTAATACCACAGCTTTTATTGAATATACTTATGTATTCGATAATAACTGGGAAATTAAAACAACTTATAATTACCAAGACTCAGAAGATCAAAGTAAATTACTTTACCTTTATGACGCTTATGGAATGTTTGATAGTGAAACTAATTTAGGTTTAGTCAGTATTCCTGGACGATATGATACAGAATTCTCAGCTGATTTATTTGATATAACAGCTAAAGGTGAGTACAGCTTGTTTGGTCAAGAGCATGAGTTAATGCTTGGTGGTAGTATTTCACAAAGTACATCTTACTCTTTTACTAACTCTTACGATGCAGCAACAACTGAAGCTTATGGTTTAGCGCCTGCTTTTCCATATGCATTAGATGCGATTGCTGAACCTATTTGGGGTGAACGAACTAAGTATGCTGATATTGATGTTACTTTGAAGCGTTTTTTTGGTTCTACTAAATTAAACCTAACAAGTGACTTATTTGTTATTGCGGGCTTTAACGCTATCGATTATGAGCGCACAGGCTTTAGCCAAGGCGTTGATATAGATAATGATGAAAGTGAGGTAAGCCCTTACCTTGCAACAACGTATGCAATTAATGATGATGTTAATGTATATGTAAGCTATTCCGATATTTATCAGCCACAAGAGCAATACGATTACGATGGTAACTTTTTAGATCCAAGTAAAGGTGTTAATTACGAAGTTGGAGTGAAAACTCAATGGTTCGATGATCAACTACTTGCAACCTTTGCCGTATTTAGTGCAAAACAAGATAATATTGCAACTTATGCAGGGCTAAACGCATCTGGATTTACTTACTATAAAGGAGCTGATCAAGATACCCAAGGCTTTGAATTAGAATTAACCGGACACATAACTGATGATCTAAATGCTGTATTCGCATATACATACTTAGATATAAATGATGACGCAGGCGACAGTTCTCATGAATGGGAACCTGAAAATGTTGTTAATTTTTCATTAGATTATACGCTGCCTCAACTACCTGAGTTTCAGTTTGGTTTAGCCGGTAAATGGCAATCAAAAACAGAAAATATAGCCAGCAATGTTAAGCAGGATTCTTATTTACTTATGAACGCATTTGCTCGATGGGATGCTAGCGAAGACTTATCAATTCAAGCTAACATTGATAACATCACAGATGAAAAACATATTACTAGCTTAGCTAATGTCGGTTTTTATGGCTCTCCTATTAGCGGAAAAGTTAGCTTAACTTATCGCTTTTAAAGTTCTATTTTAATTAGGTCGCATTCTTTAACTATTAGGGCGTGCTTATCTTTGGTGGTTGAATTTGCAGCAGTATGTTTGGTTTTTAGGCAAGGCAGAGCCTATATAGTGTGGTTATTCCCCATAAATAGGCAATAACGCAGCATAAATACCAAACATGCGCTGCCCTTTGGGTTCTTTCTAGGGACGATTAACTCTTTGTTGCTCGATTTTTACTTAGTCCACTAGGTTACAAATCTCACGCCGCGATTTAACCGCCCCTAGATTGAACAAATTTTAATCCACAAAGATCAACACGCCCTAAAGAATGCTTTTATCTGATTAAAACGTATAGCGTATGATCGCTCTGCTCTTCATTTAGTATAGTAATTACTAATGCAGTGCCTACTCATGCGCTATGTAACCGTATATTTTTATAGGTTAAATTAAAAAACGACACATTTTTAATGTGTCGTTTTTATTTTATCTAACCTGATGTAATGGTCTCCTCCCTATACGGCATCTATGTGCCATGATTAAAGTGGTTACAATAATCAAAGGGAGA
>NZ_JBEOOQ010000029.1:0-65801 GCF_040309305.1 Pseudoalteromonas sp. RB2-MNA-CIBAN-0110
GTTGGGATATCGCCAAGCGGTAAGGCACCAGGTTTTGATCCTGGCATTCCCAGGTTCAAATCCTGGTATCCCAGCCAATTTGACTCCCCTGTCTAAAACTTCTCAATACTCATTAAATTCAACTTACTTTTTCTGCACTTAAATAAACATTTATAAATTCATCTATATTTATTGGTTTGCTATATAAATACCCTTGTAAATAATCACAGTTAAGACTCAACAACGCCTGTTCTACCTCTTTAGTTTCTATTCCTTCAGCAACTACATCGCAATTTAATCGACTCGCTAAAAACAATGTAGATTCTACAATGGCGTAATCAGGTGAGTTAGTAAGCATATCTTTGACAAACGACTGATCAATTTTTATTTGATTAATTGGCAGCTCTCTTAATAACGACAGTGACGAAAAGCCAGTACCAAAGTCATCAACACTAAATTTAAACCCGCGCATACTCAACTGTTGCATCATTTTTCTAGCAGCCGGTATATTTGTCATCATTGCACCTTCTGTAATTTCAAAAATTAACGAGTCGCTTAATGTAGGGTCGGTTGCGAGTAAACTAATTATAAAATCGTAAAACTCGCTGCTTTCAATATCTTTCGTTGATAAATTGACATGTATAGTACCGGTGAAACCAAATAGCTTGAGCTTTCTAATATGATTAACGGCTTCTTGTACAACCCATTTCGATAAAGGAAAAATAAGCCCTGTACGCTCAGCTACGGTTATAAACTTTTCTGGACTAATAAAGCTACCATCATCTTGCGGCCATCGGATAAGCGCTTCTAGGCCATGTAATTGCAGATCTTTAGAGTCCATTATGGGTTGTAAATAAAGCTCAAACTCATCTTTATGTAATGCCACTTTAATTTTGGCTGATAAATCAAAAAAGTCCTCAGCTCGTTTACCTATTGCAGATGAGTAATTTACCAAAGGTTGAAATGTTTTTTTAGCTTCATGCAGTGTCAAGTCAGCTTTTTTTAATAGCTGATCGGGCAATCGGCTATCATCAGGAAAACGGCTTACGCCTATACTTAATTGTATTTTAACCATTTGCTCATTCGTACAAAACGGACTTTTGACGGCTGAGTTTATAATGTTTACACAATAATTCATGCTTTCATCTGTATCGGTATGCAATAAAAAAGCAAACTCATCGCCACCTATTCGATATAACCTAGCAATGCCGCATAATTCTTTATTTAGTTTATTGGCAAATGCAGCCAAGAGTTGGTCACCACACTGATGCCCAAACGCATCATTAATTTGTTTAAAGTTATTTAAGTCGATATAAAATAGTGAAAATGGGGAAGGATATTCAACTTGTTTACTTAAAGATTTAAAAAACTTATCGCGGTTAGGTAGAGTTGTTAAGTTATCGTGCTCAGTTTGATATTTTTGATACTGCGTTGCTTGCTCTATTTTAAGAATACTTTTTAAGCTCAGTTTAATAACTAAAAAAACAAACCCACCACCGCCAAGTAACAACATAGCCACCATATTCATAACGACGGGTGCAATGTCGTGGTTTGAAAAATAATAGAGTATCCACCAATACCCTATAATAAAAAAAATAATAGCGCATAGCAGTACACTCCATGCTCTTTGCGATGTTTTTTTGCAAACTTTAACGGTTGTTTTTAAGCTAGCAACAAGCAGTAGCGCACTTAAAATAATTATTACTGTAAAAAAATTATCCACACACAGGCTCTTTAAAGTTATTAGATTGCGATTTAGTGATGTAACACCAGTTAAATTAAAACCGTGTTCAATATAGCCGAGTCACTATTTGCTGACTTAAAAACAGACATAAAAAAAGGCTCATAAATGAGCCTTTCTAATATCTACTTTAAATTTAGCCTAAATCACCACTAATTGCGTATTTTAAAACCCAGTTTTTTATCGGCCCCGTATTATTAGCCATTTTTAAAAACTGGCTGCGTGCCCATTTAAGTGGCGTAATTTGATTAGAAAACCCAAAGTAACACGCGTCCATCATGCTCATCATTAATAAATTAGCCCTACGGCGAGCTCGCTCGTATTCTTTAAGTTTTAGTGGGCAACCTATATCTCCTGCTTCGTTTAAAACCTCAGCAAGTGCCACTACGTCCTGAAAACCTAAATTAACGCCCTGCCCAGCAAGGGGATTAATTGTATGTGCAGCGTCGCCTACTAAAACCAAGCGCCCTTGCGAATAATTATTAGCATGTTGGCGAGTAAGTGGAAATACTGCATGGGTTTGTACTTCAAAGTCTCCAGCAAGTTCTGGGAATTTATTCAGAATGTGCGTTTTTAACTGAGTTGGGCTTAGCCCTTTAAATGCTTGCAATGTATTTGCATCGTCGTACCAAATTAAATTAGCGTACGGTGCCTGCATTGGTAAAAATGCTAACGGCCCACTTGGTGTAAACTGTTGCCATGTTTTAATTTGTTGCGGTGCATCGAGTTTAATTAATACCCCCATGCAATGCTGTTGGTACTGCCAACCCGTAATACCAATATTAGCTTTAGCACGCAGCTGCGATTGTCCACCATCGGCGGCAATTACTAAATCAGCTGTATAGGTTTGATCACCATACACAAGCGTAATTAAATCATCCGTTTGCTCTATTTTAGTTACCGGCAATGATTGCTCAATAACCTCAATCTTATAATGCCCAAATTGCTGCCACAAACTTGCTTGAATTAAACTATTTTCAATCAAGTGGCCTAAATGTGTCGTGTTTATGTCGGCGCAATCAAATAATAAATTGTCACCACCGCGCTCAAAAGCCTCTAATTGTTGATAAGGCGCTATGCGGTTTTGCCTTAAAAGAGGCATTGCCCCTAATTCATCAAGTAAATTTTCTGAAAAACGATTAATAGCAGACACTCTAATATCCACCTTATCGCTACTAAGAATGTGCGATGGGTCTATTAGGTGTTTTTCAATTATGCCCACGCCAAAGCCTTGCTGAGCCAGCTTTATCGCCATAGCCGCGCCAACCATGCCCCCGCCAACCACTATCACATTATTTTTGGTCATGTTTTTCATCATTTTATTATTACTTGAGTCTGTTTTGATTGTATCAAAATTAATTTGTTTTATACCAGAGGATATCCCTAACAGCACATTAAACTCGCCCTGTATTGATTTGAGATCACAAACATGAAAACTATACTTGGATCTGGGCGGGTATCCAGCTAAAATACGCCTCCTTTAAGTGAGCATGCTTGCTCCTTAATCCTGTTTCTAGCACATTTTTGTGCCACTATCGAATTGAACACGAGGCAATATTTCAATGAGCAAAAAGCTGCATATTAAAACCTGGGGTTGTCAGATGAACGAATACGACTCTCAGAAAATGGCTGAACTTTTAGATGCCACCAACGGCTACCAGCTAACTGATGATGCAACAGATGCCGACGTAATCTTACTTAACACCTGTTCAATTCGTGAAAAAGCACAAGAAAAAGTATTTCACCAGTTAGGTCGTTGGAAGTTGTTAAAAGACGACAAGCCAGACTTAATAATTGGTGTAGGTGGTTGTGTTGCCTCACAAGAAGGTGACTCTATTCGCCAACGCGCACCATTTGTAGATGTTATTTTTGGCCCGCAAACATTGCACCGTTTACCAGAAATGATTAAACAAGTGCAAGGCAACAAAGGCTCATCGGTTGTTGATATTTCATTCCCAGAGATTGAAAAATTTGACCGCCTGCCAGAGCCAAAAGCGGATGGCCCATCTGCGTTTGTATCAATTATGGAAGGCTGTTCTAAATACTGTACTTTTTGTGTTGTACCGTATACTCGCGGCGAAGAAGTTAGCCGCCCAGTAGATGACGTACTACTTGAAATTGCACAACTTGCTGAGCAAAACGTACGTGAAGTAAACCTACTAGGCCAAAACGTAAACGCATACCGCGGGGACACGCACGATGGCGAAATATGTTACTTCTCAGATTTAATTCGTCTTATTGCTGCTATTGATGGTATTGACCGTATTCGTTACACCACATCGCACCCGGTAGAATTTACGCCTGATATAATCGACGTTTACGCTGATGTACCAGAGCTTGTAGATCACTTACACCTACCAGTGCAAAGTGGTTCAGACCGTATATTAAACCTAATGAAACGTGGCCATACGGCAATTGAATACAAATCGACAATTCGTAAGTTACGCAAAATTCGTCCTAACTTAAGTATGTCGTCAGATTTCATTATTGGTTTCCCAGGCGAAAGTAAAGAAGACTTTGAAGCAACCATGAAGCTTATTAGCGACATTGGTTTTGATATGAGCTTTAGCTTTATTTACAGTGCCCGCCCAGGTACGCCAGCGGCAGATTTGCCAGATGACGTAACAGAGCAAGAGAAAAAAGAACGCTTATACTTACTACAAAACCGTATTACACAAATGGCGCAGCAAATTAGCCGTCAGATGTTCGATACAGAGCAACGTATACTTGTTGAAGGTCCTTCTAAAAAGAACCCAATGGAATTACGTGGCCGTACCGAAAATAACCGTGTAGTAAATTTTGTTGGCCCGCACACAGTGATCGGACAGTTTGTTGACGTACGTATTACCGAAGCACTACCTAACTCTTTACGTGGTGACTTAATTCGTACAGAATCAGAAATGAACTTACGACGTGAAATCGCTCCTTCAGCTATTTTAACTAAAGCTGCAGCTGCAGAGCCAAAACCAGACACTGTTAACGAAATTGGCGTAGCTTCTTTCGTTCCTTAGTCACACTATTAGCGCCAGTTAACGCTGGCGCAGTACTATAGGAAGCAATTTTGAGTAATCAGTTAAAAACATTAGAGATTTATTTAGAACCTGCCGATAACAAACGCCTTTCTTCTTTATGTGGCCCGTTTGACGAAAACATCAAACAAATTGAACGCCACCTGGCTGTTGAAATAATTCACCGCGACAACTTTTTTAAAGTAACCGGTAAACTACACAACTGCGCCGGCGCTGTAGAAATCTTAAAAAACCTTTATGTTGATACTCAGCCAGTTCGTGGTGTTTTAGGCGAAATAGAACCCGAAGCCGTTCATTTAGCTATTACCGAATCAAAAGCCCTAGAGCAAGACGCATCAAGCAGCGCTTACGGCAAAGAAATGGTGATTAAAACGCGCCGTGGTGTGATTAAACCACGTAACGATAACCAAGGTGTTTATGTGGCTAATATTTTAAACCACGACATTACCTTTGGTATTGGCCCTGCTGGTACTGGTAAAACCTACCTTGCAGTTGCTGCCGCCGTTGACGCCCTTGAGCGCCAAGAAATACGCCGTATATTATTAACGCGTCCTGCTGTAGAAGCGGGCGAAAAGCTTGGTTTTTTACCCGGTGATTTAAGTCAAAAAATAGACCCATACCTGCGCCCTCTTTACGATGCTCTTTTTGAAATGCTAGGTTTTGAAAAAGTAGAAAAACTCATCGAAAAAAATATCATTGAAGTCGCTCCGCTTGCTTACATGCGCGGACGCACTTTAAACGATGCCTTTATTATTTTAGATGAAAGCCAAAATACCACCGCTGAGCAAATGAAAATGTTTTTAACCCGTATAGGGTTTAACTCAAAAGCGGTTATTACAGGCGATATAACACAGGTCGATTTACCTCGTGGCACACGTTCAGGCCTTCGCCATGCAATGGAAGTACTTGATGGCGTAAACGAAATTAGCTTTAACTACTTTAAAGCCCAAGACGTAGTACGACACCCTGTTGTAGCACGCATAGTTGAAGCCTACGAGCGAAACGACGAAAGCGAGCGACTAAAGCGCATTGAAAAGCAAAATGCAAAAGACGCACTTGCTGCTCTTCAACAGCCTACTACTAAAGAGTAATACTTTGACAACCGAACTTGATTTACAAATAGCCTGTGAGTTTGACAACCTCCCAAGCGAAGAGCAATTTGCACTGTGGGCCGACAAAGCCCTTAGCCAATACCGTGACGAGTCAGAACTCAGTATCGTTATTAGCGACGAAGCGCAATCGCAACAACTTAATAACGACTATCGCGGTAAAAATAAACCGACCAACGTACTGTCGTTCGAATTTGAAGCACCACCAGGAATAGATATTCCCCTGGTTGGTGATTTAATTATTTGCCCAGCCATTGTATTAGCTGAAGCAATTGAGCAAGAGAAGTCATTTCATGACCACTTTGCCCACATGGTTATTCACGGATGCTTGCATTTGCTTGGATTTGACCATATAAAGAGTGACGATGCTTTAGAGATGGAAAGCATCGAAAAGCAATTACTTGCAGAGCTAAACATAGCAGACCCATACCGGGACGATATTTAAATTAACGGAGCAATTAGACGCAATGAGCGACGGTAACTCGCAATCTAGCCAGGGTTCTTCTGGCAAAACGTGGTTGGGCAGAATAGCCCAAATGTTGCAAGGGGAACCCCAGAATAGAGAAGAGCTGGTCGAAGTTATTGCCGATGCGCAAGAACGAGACGTAATCGATCCTGAAACAAAAGAGATGATAGAAGGTGTGCTTGGCGTGTCTGAGCTTAAAGTGCGAGACATAATGGTTCCGCGCTCACAAATGATCACTCTTGAGATCGACAGCCCGCTTGAAGAGCTAATTCCAATGATGGTTGACTCAACTCACTCACGTTTTCCAGTGGTGATTGAAGACAAAGACCATGTAGAAGGTTTTTTACTCGCTAAAGATTTATTGCCACTGATCTTAAATAAAGACGAGCATTTACCATCAATACGCGATTATTTACGTCCAGCAATGGTAGTACCTGAGAGCAAACGTGTTGATACATTGCTAAACGAATTCCGTCAGCAACGCTACCATATGGCTGTTGTTATTGACGAATACGGCGGCGTATCGGGCTTGGTAACGATTGAAGATATTCTTGAAATAATTGTTGGCGAAATCGAAGATGAGCACGACGAAGAAGAAGAACATCAAGATATTCGTCGACTTGCTAAACATGTTCACGTAGTGCAAGCACTCACACCTGTAGATGACTTTAACGAGCATTTTAAAACAGGCTACAGCACAGACGAAGCCGATACTATTGGCGGAACTGTACTGCACGCATTTGGCCATATGCCAAGCCGTGGTGAAACGATTGACATAGAAGGTTACCAATTTAAAGTAACCAACGCCGACAATCGTCGTATTTTGCAACTGCAAGTCACCGTTCCTAAGGCTGATGATAACGACAGTGAAGAAACTGCTAACTAGACTTACCTTATTAGCAAAAGATAAAAAAGCATGGCTCGCACTCGTTGCGGGCCTTGTTTTAACTTTTGGCTATGCCCCCTTTGAAATTTGGCCCATCGTATTTATTAGCCTTGGTACCATAATTTTTTGCGTTAATCCCAATAATACCGGTAAAGCACACGCAAAAACCGCTGCTAAATATGGCTTTATATTTGGCCTAGGCTGGTTTGGTGCAGGTATAAGCTGGGTACATGTTTCTATTGCCACCTTTGGCGGTATGCCGCTTATAGCATCGCTCTCATTAATGGCATTTTTGTGCTCATACTTAGCGTTATTTCCCGCACTTGCCTTTTGGGCAACTACACGCTTTGCCAGTGGCCCTAAAAGCTTTGGCGCATTACTAATTGCCTGCTTTGCAATTAGTGAGTATTTACGTGGCACCGTACTTACCGGTTTCCCGTGGTTAAGTTTTGGCTACACACAAACCGACGGACCTTTAAGGTTGCTTGCCCCTTATATTGGCGAGTTTGGCTTAACACTTACCTGTGTCGCTATTGGCTTTGCACTATATAGACTTACCCAAAAAGATTTTAAAACCCCGGCGGTTACTGCGACAGCTGTTGCGCTTATTTTTACAGGCGCAAGCACCACCGGCAGTATTCATTACACAGATAAAAACATGTCAGTATTGCTCGTACAAGGGAACATACAGCAGCACCTGCGCTTTGAGCCAAGTGAGTTTTGGACCACAATGAGCAAATACCAAGACATGACACGCCCACATTGGGATGCCGACTTAATAGTATGGCCAGAAGCCGCCGTGCCTGAAATAGAGATGCTTGCTGATTCCTACTTAGCCAATTTAGACAGTGCCGCCTCGTTTAATAAAACCGCCCTTGTTACCGGTATTGTTGACTACCAGCGAGACACCAAAAACATATTCAATACACTTATTGTGGTCGGTAATAAAGAACGCGGCGACGATCACGGGCATTATCATTACCTTGATAAAAACCGCTATCAAAAACACCAGCTATTACCTATTGGCGAGTTTGTACCGTTTCAAGACTTTTTGCGCCCTATTGCCCCATTATTCGATTTACCTATGTCGTCGTTTACGCGTGGCGACAAAGTGCAAAACAACTTACGCGCCAATGGCTATAACTTACTCCCTGCTATTTGCTACGAAATTGTTTTTGCCGACTTAGTCCGCGGTAATTACAAAAGCGATTCCGACCTACTCTTTACGGTAAGTAACGATGCCTGGTTTGGCGACTCTATTGGGCCTTTGCAACACATGCAAATAGCCCGTATGCGCGCGCTCGAACTACAACGCCCTCTAGTGCGAGTTACCAACAATGGTGTAAGCGCCGTATACGACCCCATAAGCCACACACAACAAACCATGCCTCAGTTTGAAGCTACAACATTGAAAGCTAACATTAAGCTCATAAAAGGCGACAGCGTGTACAGCCAATACGGCAATGTGTTTGTATGGGGATTTGTGTTGTTGATGGGAGTTGTTGGCGTTCGATATGTATCTTCCAAGTGATTTTCTCCAGTATCACAAAATAACGATAAACGTTTTATTTAGTAATAATGGTGCCAAATTTGATTGAACAAAACAGCTTAATAGAGTTTTCTAAACTAAACTTAAATTTTGCAGAGTGCGCCTATGATTGTGATGCAAGTGAATTTGTTGAAGAGGAAGTAGTCATAGATCCAGTAACATATAAATCGAATCATATTTATAGATTCAAAAGCTTTTATTTAGATCATATGAACTTTTCAGAGTACTCTCTATATCCATATCAAGTTTTATTTATTAAAAACAAAGCTTATTTAATGTATGAAATAAGTGAAATTATCTTTATTTGGGTGTGCTATTCAGAACCCAACTATAGAAATAGAGGTCTTATGTCATTATTAATAAAACACTTAAAAAGCATATACCCAAATAAACAAATTCAAATTGATACTTTTAATAGAAGCTTGCAAAAAATTAGTAAAGCAAGTGGTATAAAGCTATTCAGGGACTGATTAAGCGTTGGAATAACCGAAAGCTTTATTTACAATTTCAATAAACGTATTAAACCATAATACCAACTAAGCGCAGCCACCGTGCCATGAGTTTCTTCTTCAAAGTAACGTTGATTTATATATAAACTGTTACTCGGGTGCGCTTTTAGTTTTTTAGCAAGCTCTAAGCCCCATTTATAATTAGCCTCTCCAATTTCACCAAAAGCTGCATTATTAGCAAAAGTAAAATATACATTGCCTTTAAGCTGCTTATTTATAAGCTGTTGCTCGTCAAAATAACAATTGAGATAATTATTATCCCAAAGGTAGGTTGCATCAATAATTAAGTAATCAGTAAATAAAGAGTGATTTGTAAGTAAAACATAACTTGCGAACAAGCCGCCGAAAGATTCCCCAATTAATACCCGCTTATTTGATGTACGGTAATTTTTATTAACGAAGGGAATAAGTTCTTTTTCAAAAAAAGCGGTGTAGTTTGCGGCATTGCCAATGTTTTCAAATTTTTCGAGTAGCTTGCCGTTAAAAGTCCAATCGACATTGGTAGGGGTAAAGTCGCGCTCTCTTATCGCATTTTTACTGTTAGGAACAGCGACAATAATTGCTTGTTGAATTTGTTTTTCTAGCCGCTCAGTACTGAGTGCTTCAACGAGCCCCGCTAAGGCTTTTAAATGGGTTGGGTCGCCATCAAGCAAGTAAATAACAGGATATACTCGTTCGAGGTTTTGCTTGTAGCTTGGTGGTAAATAAACACTATAACTGCGCTGCTCACTTAAAATAATAGACTTAAGCTGATGTTTTTTTGCTAACACAATATTTTCTGATGCATACGAAGCTGTAATAAAATACAGATAACTAAACGCCATTAATAAAGCTTTCATAACCATCCTTGTAATTAATAAGAGCAAACTTAACTTTTTACAGTCTCTTCTACCGTTTCAACATTTACAACTTGATTCAAGTTGCCTTTAATAACCACAGTGGCTGATATTTTATCTTGAATGGCTTGTCTGTTTGGGTCCCAATATATCTGTAAAAACCCTAATAACCCCGTAGCAAAGCCTGCACCGTAGCCGCCGTAGCGACCAAAACAATCTAATAAACCTAATGGCTCGCCGCTTAGGGCGACAACACGGATATTACAAACTTTTTTACCCGGTGTTTGGCCGCGCCAAAGTAACGAGAACAACGTAAAGTAAACTGCAGCCCAACCAAACCCTAAGCCTAAGTCTTGAATAATGCCTTTGCTCCACTGCAAAATACTATTTGTGGTTGTTTGTGCAGGTTTTTCTTCTATTAACTGCGCAGGCTTTATTTCGTTATTTTCACTGAGCACTAGTAGCTGTAAAAGTACGGTAGCAAGTTGTGGGCTTTGTAGGTCGTCCATTTCTGCTAATTTAGGTACTTGCCCTATTAAATTATCAAGCGCGTTTTGTTGGCAAGGTTCCTCACAGCTGTCATCGGCTGTTTGCGCTAAATAAGTATTTACCTGTTGTTTTTCTGTGGGAGTAAGCTGAATTTCATCTTGTATTTTTACGCCCTGAACAGCTAAAGCTTGATCAGCGTTATCGTCTTCTAGGTAATCAATGCCAATTGAAAGCACAGTAAGTGCGCTTACAAATAAAATACTTGCTGCCGTTATTTTTAAGATTCTTCGCCACACATTCGACATTTTTGGAAGGTATTGCTGTGCCGTACCTTTATAAAAAGCCATTGCAGCAACAAATGCTATTAAAGCCGCGCTGAGTTTGGCTGCTAAAAATATCAGTGCTACATCAATAATAATAGCTAGTGCACGCCGAATTGGCGTAGCTAAAGGCAAGCCCAGTAAAGCACTGTCAATTTTAAAGGCGTAGGGGGTAACAACTTCTCGGGTTTCAGAGTTTGATAATTCTAATTGTTCTATCTCTTTGGCTTTCATTTATTTTCTTGTTATTAAAATAGGTAACCCGGTTAACTTACGCGTTTTTTATTTTTTGCTCAAGATAAAGCTAATAGAATCAGTGCACAAAAAAGGGCTGCATAAAATGCAGCCCTTCATGTTTTTACTCAATGTTTATTACTTACTAGCAATTATACCGTTGGATAATCGGTATAGCCTTGCTCTGCACCACCAAACAAAGTGTCGGGGTTGTGACTGTTAAGAGGCTTGCCTTGCTTTAAGCGTGCTGGTAAGTCTGGGTTTGATACAAATGGGCGACCAAAGCCAATCATGTCAGCCCAGCCTTCGCTAAGTGCTTTGTCTGCGCGCTCTTTTGTGTACTTGCCTGCGTAAATTAATACACCGCTGTAGGCTTTGCGAATAGCGTATTTAAACTCAACACTCATCAAAGGTGCGTCATCCCAATCGGCTTCGGCTATATGCATGTAACCTACACCGGCTTTATTTAATGCCTCAGAAACCGCTAAATAAGTTTCCTCAGGGTTTTCGTCTACTGTGCCATTAAGAGTTGTTAACGGGGCTAGTCTTACGCCTACTTTGCTGCTACCAATTTCGTCGCTAACAGCATTTACCACTTCAATTAAAAAACGTATTCGGTTTTGCACGCTGCCACCATATTCATCGGTGCGAGCATTTGATTCTGAGTCTAAAAATTGGTTAATAAGGTAACCATTAGCAGCATGAAGCTCTATGCCATCAAATCCTGCATTAACTGCATTTTTAGCAGCTTGGCGAAATTCGCCTATGACATGCGTAATATCTTGTTTGCTCATTTCGCGTGGGAGTTGGGTGTCTACAAACCCCGGTGCACCGTTTGTATCTACAAATACTTTTACGTCTTTTGCAGCAATGGCCGAGGCTGAAATAGGCTGTACGCCACCGGTGTTGTCACTATGAGTTACACGGCCAACATGCCAAAGCTGAGCAAACATCACGCCACCAGCACTATGTACTGCGTTGGTTACTTTACTCCAACCTACAACTTGCTCATTTGAATAAATACCCGGAGTCCAAGCGTAGCCTTTGCCAAGTTCACTAATTTGTGTGCCTTCGCTTACAATTAGCCCGGCACTTGCGCGCTGTGCGTAATATGTTGCCATTAAGTCGTTAGCTATATCGCCAGGCTGTGTTGAACGCGAGCGAGTCATTGGGGGCATAACAATACGGTTTTTTAATGTTTTACCTGCAAGTTCTATTGGTTCAAAAAGTAATGTCATAATGCCTCCTAAGTTTGATTGCGCTCATAATAACGTAACAAAGCACATGCAAAAACAACAAAAACTGCAAAATAGTTTTGTTGTATCTGCAATAAAGCTACAAAGTAAAACACATTAACTTTAGGTGAACTAAATGTATTTTATTGACTCTTAACAGCACTATTAAGTTGAGGGTTTGATGTGAATAAAGGGAATGCGTGGCCGTGGGTTATCTCGTTATGTATACATGGCGTGTTGCTATACTTATTACTTTCACATAAATTACTTTCGCAAAAAATAAAAGTTGAAGTACCTCCAACAAAAAAAGACACCGTAATAAACGCTTATGTAATGGTTAACTTATCAACGCAACCTAAGTTAAGCACCGTTAACACCACCACTAACGCACCGATTGTTGAGCCTGCAAAGTTAGAGGTAAAAAAAGCACCTGAATCTGTAAGCACCAATAAAATACCTACAACTCAAACACAAGCTACTAAAGCACCCAAACAACGTGACGAAAAACCAAAAACAACAACAGTAACAAAGTCCACTATTACAAATAAATCTCACCCCTCTGCCCACACCATTAATACCAACACGCAAACGTTTAAAAAACTTAACCCGTATGCGCCTATTTATGGCGCACCTATAAATAACTTAACGCATAAAAAAATGGTCACGTTTGGCGAAGCTGATAACTCAGATAGTACTGATGATGCAATAGCTGCCACGCCCACAATTAAATCACCGGTTAAATCACCGGTTAAATCACAAAAATCGGAAGTTATTAGCCAAAATACAATAGGCACACGACGATTAGAAAAATTTAACGGTAAATGCTATTTAATTGATACTTCAACCGTATTTGGTAGTAATGGCATGCCTCAAGGTAGCGCGCAACACTGCCCTGGTGAGCAAACTGATGATGAAATATTATTTAATAAAATAATGGATAAGTGGGCTCGTAAAAATAATTAGTTTTAAATTAGTGAACAAATACATTATTAAAGCGTATTAGTTATAAGTACTCCACTTACTTAATGCCAATTAGGAAACACGTATGACAACAAAGCAACTATCATCACTTTTTGTATTTAATTTATTAGTTGTAAGTGCACAAGCGAATGCAAACCAGCGCTGGTACGTTGTTAACGACTCAGTAATGGGCGGTGTATCTAATAGCCAAGTAACACAAACTCAAGAAAGTTTGCTTTTTACAGGCAATGTTTCGCTTGATAATAACGGCGGTTTTGCATCAATACGTACAGAGCTAAATACACAAAGCCAAAACACTAAAGCTATAGCACTGCGCGTTAAAGGCGATGGACAAACCTATCAGCTTAGGCTCAGAACTACCAATTATCTTGATGGCGCAGCGTACACCCACTCATTTAAAACAGTAAAAAATGAATGGGTAGATATAAACTTTGCTCCGAGTGATTTTACTTTAACGTATCGCGGCCGCGTGCTTGAGCAACAACCGATTATTGATTTTGATGACATAAAACAACTAGGCTTTATGATTGCAGGCAAGCAAGAAGGTAAGTTTAAACTTGAAGTGGGTAAAATTGAGTTTAAAAGCTAGCCCACCAGCATGTTGGTGGCGCTAAATAGTATAGTCGTCGCCCCGTCTCTTCATTTCACTAATAACCAGCTCAACCATTTGTTGTTTTATTGCTGCTTGCTCTGACTTTAACTCCCCTAATTGCAGCTCAACCATTTGTTGTTTTATTGCTGCTTGCTCTGACTTTAACTCCCCTAATTGCAGCTCTAACATATCTATTTGCTCTTGCTGTTGCGTGTTTTTGTATTTTTTTGCACCTAGGTGGTCAGCATCTAAAGTTAAACTCGCATCACTTTTATTTAGCTCACTTGCAGAAGTATTTATAGTTAAACTACGTTGTACGGGGCTTTGTTTAAGTTTGTTAATTTGTTCTTGCAGCGCAATAACTCGCCCAGTGAAGTGCTTGTATACTTTTTCTAGGTTTTTATACTGACTGCCAAACGTTGCATTATCTTCACTATATTCTTCGGCTTTGGTATCTAAAAACTTTGATAACACATATTTTGGCTCTTCCTCACTCTCTTCCTCGCTCTTTTCTTCACTCGCTTTTTCAACCGGTAGTTTATCTGATTGCACTAAAGGTTGAGTATTTGAGCTGTGTACTTGGTATGCAATGGGAGTCGGTGAAATCTTCATTATTTTATCCCTAAAATAGCTTTGTAACTATTATAGGTATCGACCTCGTATTAAAATCCTTGAGTAAATTTTAATGTTAGCTAAAAGCAAAAAGCCCCACTTTATTAAAGCAGGGCTTATACCAATTTATTAAACTAACTCGTTGCTTACTTAGTGTTTTGGTTATCTTGTGAGAGCGCAATAAGTGCAAGCGCCGCATTTAGGCGAGTATTTAAATTATTATAAATAGTCATTCCAAACACACCAATAATACAAACTATTAAACCCATTTGTAGGTTAACGCTCATCTTTAGTAAAAAAACAGCTGCAACTAGTAAGCATAGCGCTAATGCATAAATAATAGATTGAAAGGTAAAGTTAATATCACCTTTGGCTATTTTAAGTAATTCGTCTTTATTCATAATTTACTTCCTTGTTATTTAATCACTAAGACTCAATTGCCAGTAACTCTACTTCAAAAATAAGTACTGAGGCAGGAGGAATACTCCCTACCCGTTTTTCGCCGTACGCTAATTGGTGCGGTACATATAGCGTGTATTTATCGCCAGGGCTCATAAGTTGTAAGCCCTCAGTCCAACCTTTAATAACTTGGTGCAAACCAAAGCTAATAGGTGTTTTACGCTCTACTGAACTGTCAAACACAGTGCCGTCGATTAGTGTGCCGTGGTAATGCACGTTAACCATACTTTTTGGGGTTGGTGTGTTTTCGTTTTCGCTTTTATGGATTACTTTATACTGCAAGCCAGAAGTCGTTTCTACTACACCTTCTACCTTTGCGTTAGCGGCTAAATAATCTGCACCTATTTGTGCATTTATGCCTGCTTGTTGTTTTGCTTTTTTACTATTTTGAAATATTAAAAAACAAAAAATGGCGATAACTACCGCCAAAATTATATTAATCATCATTAACCTTTTTCGTTATCTAGCTCTTCGTCTTTTTCGTCATCATCGCCGTTTACTATGTCGGCAATCTCTTTGAGGCGAGCAAGTGCAATACCGTTTACTGAGTTTTCTGGATACTGGTCATCAATAATATCGCCAGCTTCTATATCCATTAATAAGTTAAGCGCTTGGTCTACGGTTTCAACTGCGTAAATATTAAATTTACCCGATTCAACCGCATTAAGTATTTCGTCATCAAGCACTAAGTTAACTTGGTTTGATTTAGGAATGATAACGCCTTGCGAACCTGTTAAACCACGCATTTTACACAGTTTAAAAAAGCCTTCTATTTTTTCGTTTACGCCACCAATGGCTTGTACATCACCGTGTTGGTTTATAGAGCCTGTAAGCGCAATTGATTGGCTAATAGGTAGGCTTGTAATAGACGAAATAAGCGCACACAGCTCTGCTAAAGATGCGCTATCGCCATCTATGTAACCATAGCTTTGCTCAATGGCAATATTAGCGCTAAGCGTTAAGCTAAAGTGCTGCGCATATTTATTACCTAAATAACCGGTAAGCAACATAACACCTTTTGAGTGAATTGCTTTGCCAAGCTCAGCTTCGCGTTCAACATCTATTACGCCATCGGCGCCAGCATAAACCGTTGCCGTAATACGCGCAGGGGTACCAAATGAGGTATCGCCAATGTGTAATACGGTTAAGCCATTTACTTTACCAATGGCTTGGCCGTCGGTTGCAATAAGTGTGTGACCTTCTTTTATATCACTGAGCATATTTTCGCTAATTTGGCCGGTACGGTATTGCTTGCCTCCAATGGCTTCGTCAATATGGTGCGCGTCAATAACGGCTAATTTGTCTTGCTTTGCGTAGTAACTGGCTTCTGCAATAAGTTCAAGTACATCAGCAAAACGCGCTGATAATTTATTTTGATGCTCAGCTTGGCGGTAACTAAATTTAAGTAAACGCACCATAGCAGCCTGCGTTGCAGTGCACTTTAATGTTTGCTCGCAATACTCGGTTACTTTAGTAATAAACTGGTATTGCAATTTATCGCTACTTGGCAAGTAGTAATCAAAGTCGGCTAATACTCTAAATAGCTCTGCAAATTCTTCGTCGTATTCACCTATGGTGTAGTACAACTCGCGCGAACCTAATAAAATAATTTTAACATCAAGCGGTATAAGCTGCGGGCGAAGTGTAAAGCTAGTCCCTACTGTGCTGTCTTGATACGGTAAGTCGTTTTTAATTTGATGTGTTTTTAACGCGAGTTTTAAACCATCCCACACTTGTGGGTTTGCCATGATTTTTTCAGCGTCCATAATTAAATAACCGCCATTAGCACGATGCAATGCACCAGCCTGAATTGAGCGATAACAGGTAATTAAAGAGCCTTGCGATGTTGAGTACTCAATTTTGCCAAATATATTGCCAAACGTTGGATTAGGCTCGTACACAACCGGTGCTGCGTCGTCCTCTTTAAACTCAACTAAAATGTTAGGTGCAAAAAAGTCGGTAAGCATGCCTTTGCGATCAAAGTCTTCTTTGCTTTCTTCACTTTCATCTTCGTCATCTAGCCATTCAAGTACCGCGTCTATAATTTCAACGCGTATATCTTTTAAATAGCGCAGTACACCAATATGCGTGGCATATTTATGTTCTAAGTCTTTTAAAAGTGGTTTAGTGGCTTGCTCTGCAGTCGACTTTTTAAGATTGCGTTGTTTTTCTTTTGATTCGCGTTTCCAACGTGGCAGCTCTATTAACGCTTCTATTAATGCATCTTCTAGCTTTTCAATTTTTTCAAAAAACTCTTCACGCAACGTTTCTTCAAGTTCGCCAAATTCGCTGTCGCTTAATTGTTTACCATCTACAAGTGGCGCAAACCCTACTGAATTTTTTTCTTCTACTAATGCAACGCTTTGCTCAAACGCCGCAATTTCTACTGCGGTAATAGCACTGTCGTAGGCATCGTTAAATTCACGATCGATTGATTTTTTCTTACGCTGATACGCTGGGTTATCAAAAGCAGCCGGAAATGTGTCTAGCACTTCATCTAAAAATGAATCTATGTCGTCACTAAGTTGCTTGCTTTGACCTGGTTGCATAAACAGCGCAATAGGTTCTCTGTGGTCATCGTAATTGTTTACGTATAACCATTCGTTTGGCGTTGAGCGGTCTTTTGCGTGTTGTTTAAGTTTATCTTTAACAAGCGTAAAGCGCCCGTGAGCGGCCTCGCCCATTACATAAACGTTGTAACCCGGCAGTTCCATCCCTAATGAAAAATCTAAAGCACTTTGGGCGCGTTGTTGGCCTATAAACGTAAGTTGCTCTGGGTATGGATTGTTCATACACGTGTTTACGTGATTAGTAGAAATACTCGGTGCGAGCTTTGAAACAGATAGTGGCAGCAATTTTTTCGTCATTCTAACTTCTTTTTTTACCAGCATATTCGCTGGCCTTTGGGCGTATTAAGTGGCCCGCAGCCACTTAATACTTATATTTAAGGGTGCAGTGCCTTACGACTAAAATAGATTCCATCACATTCAATACACGGTGTAATTTGTGTAGCGTGATAAACATCGTAACTATGGGTGCAATTCTTACATACTAATGTGCCCATGGCTATCCATTCGCCTGCGTGATACACACCATTGTGCTTAAAATCTTGGC
Organism: Pseudoalteromonas sp. RB2-MNA-CIBAN-0110; assembly: GCF_040309305.1. Lineage (NCBI taxonomy): Bacteria > Pseudomonadati > Pseudomonadota > Gammaproteobacteria > Alteromonadales > Pseudoalteromonadaceae > Pseudoalteromonas > Pseudoalteromonas sp. RB2-MNA-CIBAN-0110. Next base: position 18,141 of record NZ_JBEOOQ010000029.1, read on the forward strand.
TAAGAGATTGCCACTCAAGTTGAGTTTTATCTTCTATGTGCGAAAGTTCAAACCAAAGAGACTCTTTAAGCTCTTGCCATGCAAGCGAATTATAGTGTGATTCGTTCTCTACTATATGTTCAATATCATTCTTTAAATAACTTTTGTAGAGCTCATATCTTTCTTGACTTAAATCTTTAAGCGCCTGCTCAGATTCAACAAACCCAGAAACCACATCTTTTAAACCATGCTCTTTCACATCTTTTATCCAATGGGTAAAACTGCCAAGCCATGTTTTGTAATCAGTCATTTTTTACTCCTTCAAAATTGCTGTTAAATCAGTCTGTAACTTATGTCTTTAGCTAACCACACTATAAAAAGGCAGGTTAACCTGCACTGAAAGTTACAATTTAATAAAAGCATGTTTTTGACGCTGTGAATAGTGTTTTATTTGGGGTATCCTAACGGCAATTTTTTATTAGTTTGCAAGAAGTCTGGAACCATAGATGCAAGAGCAATATAACCCGCAAGATATAGAGTCAAAAGTACAAAGCTACTGGGAAGAAAACCAGGTATTTAAAGTCACTGAAGATGAGAGCAAAGAAAAGTATTACTGCCTTTCTATGTTCCCTTATCCGAGTGGTCGACTGCATATGGGTCATGTGCGTAACTACACCATTGGTGATGTTGTTTCTCGTTTCCAGCGCCTGCAAGGCAAAAACGTAATGCAACCTATGGGTTGGGATGCGTTTGGTTTACCTGCAGAAAACGCTGCTATTAAAAACAAAACAGCACCAGCTAAGTGGACATACGAAAATATTGATTACATGCGCACCCAACTTAAGCAATTAGGTTTTGGTTATGACTGGGATCGCGAAATTGCGACATGTCATCCAGAATACTACAAGTGGGAGCAGTGGTTTTTCACTAAGCTTTACGAAAAAGGCCTAGTGTATAAAAAAATGTCGACAGTTAACTGGGATCCAGTGGATCAAACTGTACTTGCTAACGAGCAAGTTATTGACGGCCGTGGTTGGCGTTCAGGCGCTGTGGTTGAGCAAAAAGAAATTCCACAATGGTTTATTAAAATTACCGACTACGCACAAGAACTACTTGACGATTTAGACAAGTTAGAAGATTGGCCAGAGCAAGTTAAAACAATGCAGCGCAACTGGATTGGCCGCTCTGAAGGGTGTGATATTGAATTTAAACGCACCGATAACGACGAAACATTTAGCGTATACACAACTCGTCCAGATACCTTTATGGGTGTTACGTATGTTGCTGTTGCTGGTGGTCACCCTATTGCGCAAGAAGCCGCTAAAAATAGCGATGCTATTGCAATGTTTGTTGAAGAATGCAAAAACACCAAAGTTGCCGAAGCAGACATGGCAACAATGGAGAAAAAAGGCATAGCAACAGGCTTTTACGCCACTCACCCATTAACGGGCGAGCAAGTACCAATTTGGGTTGCTAACTTTGTATTAATGCATTATGGCTCAGGCGCTGTAATGGCAGTACCTGCACACGATCAACGCGACTTTGAGTTTGCAACAGCGTACGGCCTAGATATAAAACAAGTCATTGCGCCTGCTGAAGGTTCAGATCTTGAAGTAAACCTAAAAGAATCAGCATTTACTGATAAAGGCGTACTTGTAAATTCGGGTGAATTTAACGGCCTTGATTTTGAAGCTGGTTTTAAAGCGATTGCCGATAAATTAGAAGCACTCGGTGTTGGTGAGCGTAAAGTAAACTTCCGCCTGCGTGACTGGGGTGTGAGCCGTCAGCGCTATTGGGGTTCTCCAATTCCAATGCTTAGCGATGAAGATGGTAAAGAACTTGCTGCAACAGAAGATATGCTACCAGTTCGCTTACCAGAAGATGTGGTAATGAACGGTGTAACTTCACCACTTAAAGCAGACCCAGAGTGGGCTAAAACAACAGTAAATGGCGCACCTGCGTTTCACGAAACTGATACGTTTGACACCTTTATGGAATCGTCTTGGTACTACGCACGCTACTGTAGCCCACGCTACGACGAAGGCATGCTAGATCCAGCGGCTGCTAACTACTGGTTACCAGTAAACCAATACATTGGTGGTATTGAGCATGCAATTTTACATTTATTGTACTCACGCTTTTTCCATAAATTATTACGTGACTTTGGTTTAGTTAATTCAGACGAGCCGTTTGACCGCTTACTTTGTCAAGGTATGGTACTTGCTGAAACATTTTATCGTAAAGATGAAAAAGGCGGCGATATTTGGATTTCGCCAACTGATGTAAACACCGAAACCGACGAAAAAGGCCGCGTTACTAAAGCATGGCACAAGGAAGACGGTGAGCCGGTATTCTCATCAGGCATGAGCAAAATGTCTAAGTCTAAAAACAATGGTATAGACCCACAACATGTAATTGCCCAGTATGGTGCAGATACAGTGCGTTTATTCATGATGTTTACAGCACCACCAGAGCAAACGCTTGAATGGTCAGACTCAGGCGTTGAAGGCGCACATCGTTTCTTAAAACGTGTATGGAAATACGCGGTAGACGTTAAAACAGTAGGTTACCAAGCACTTGATAAATCAGCGCTAACTAACCCGCAAAAAGTACTACGTCGCGACTTACACAAAGCAATTGCTAAAGTGACTGATGATGTTGAACGTCGTCAAACCTTTAACACCGCTATTGCAGCCATTATGGAGCTTTCTAATAAGTTATTAAAAGCACCACTGAGCGACAAACAAGATGTAGCGATTGCTAACGAAGCACTTGAAGCATTAGTTATTATGCTTGCACCTATTACTCCGCATTTATCGCATGAGCTTTGGAAAGAGCTTGGTAAAAAAGGCGAAATTTTAGATGCTGCATGGCCAAAAGTTGACGAGTCTGCACTTGTTGAAGATGAAAAACTAATCATCGTACAAGTAAACGGCAAGCTTCGCGCTAAGTTAACAGTGGCAGCTGGTGCAACTCAAGAGCAAGTAGAAGCCCTTGCGTTTGCAGAATCTAACGTAACTAAATTTACTGATGGCTCAACCATTCGTAAAATCATTTACGTACCAGGCAAACTACTTAACGTGGTAGCTAACTAATATGGCTGCATTTAACGCCATTAAAAATGGACTAGCCTTAGTGCTAGTCTGTTTTTTGTTATCAAGCTGTGGCTTTCATTTAAAAAAAGCCTCTAGCCTGCCTGATAACTTAAAACAGCTAACACTTGTAGGCGATGACGAAAAATCGACTTTATTCACTGAGCTTAAAAAAGAGCTTAAAGCGAGTAACGTAGAGTTAGTATCGTCAGCTAAAGATAAAGCCCAATTGTACTTACGCAAAGAAAGCATTGAACGCCAAACACTCTCGCTGTTCCAAAACGGCCAAGTTGCTGAATATGAGCTCGCTTATGGCGTATCGTATGTAGTTAAACGCCCAGGTGAAAAAGCGATAGAAAAACGTTTTGAGCTTTACCGTAATTACCAAGACGATCCGGATCATGCATTAGCAAAAGCAAAAGAGCTTGAGCTACTTATTAGCGAAATTCGTGAGCAAGCCAGTCGTCGTATTGTTAGAGAGCTGTCGCAACTATAATGCGCTGCTACGCTAATCAACTACCGAGTGAATTAAATAAAGGGCTAAAGCCCTTTTATTTAGTATTTGGAGAAGAGCCTTTTCAAGAAGCGCAGTGCGTACAACAAATTCGCGACAGTGCTAAGCAACAAGGTTTTGATGAAATAATTAAGTTTACTTTAATGCAAGGATTCGATTGGCAAGAAATTATAGCCCAGTACCAAAGTATGTCGCTGTTTAGCGCCCGCACTATTATTGAACTTGATTTAAACCAACAAAAGCCAGGCGTTATTGGCAGCAACACCTTTAAAAAAGTAGTTGAGCTGGTTAATCCCGATACTATTTTAATTGTTAAAGGCGCTAAAGCCAGCCAAGAAGTACAACGTGGAGCATGGTTTAAAGCTCTTGATAAGCAAGGTGTATTTGTACCTTGCTACCCGCTTACGGGCTCTCATGTAAAACGATGGCTTGATGAGCAATGCCAACGTTTATCACTTAATATGCAAAGCGACGCCAAAGTAAGCTTAATAAATGCCACCGAAGGCAACTTGTTAGCCTGTTTTCAGGAACTTGAGAAGCTCTCGCTACTGCACGGCAATGCATTAATTACTCAGCAATTAGTAATGCAAGGTCTGTTAAACCAAGCCAAGTTTGATATTTTTGATTTAAGCGATGCGCTATTAAATGGTCACGCGAAACAAGCTATAAAAGTATTAAACAAACTTGCCAGCGATAACACCGAAGTGGTGAGTATTTTGTGGGCTATAACCAAAGAGCTTAATACACTTATAAGTGTGCAACTTGGTTTACTGAATGGCGAACCTATCGCTAATTTATTTAAACAAAAAGCAATTTGGAAAAACCAACAAGGTCCAGTTCAAAATGCTATTAACCGTTTAAACATGCACACACTAGAACAAATAAATAGTGATGTTGCGTTGTTTGATGCCAGTTACAAGCAAGGTAATTTAATTGCACCTTACCAAGCGCTTGCTCATATTTGTATTAAATTTTGCCAGCCGCTCAACATTCCTATGCCGTGCCACGCGGTTAATTAATAGATAGCTAATGGGTGTTAAATGATCGCAATTTTTGGTGGTACTTTCGACCCAGTCCATTTAGGCCATCTAAATATGGCGCAGCAATGCGTAAATGCGTTTAATTTGGATACGCTTTATTTTATGCCCTGTGCATTACCTGCACATAAAGCAGCTCCGGGTATTAGTACGCAGCACCGAATTAATATGCTCAACGCAGCTATTGCTCCTTATCCTCATTTTGAACTCGATTTAAGAGAACTTAATCGAACCGGTCCATCGTATTCGCTACTTAGTTTGCAAGAACTTCGTAAAGAGCACCCCACTACACCTATTTTATTTTTAATTGGTATGGACTCATTTAACAACCTAGATAAGTGGTTTGAGTGGAAGACAATAGCGCAGCTTTGCCATATTGTGGTGTACCAGCGCCCTGCTCAACATTGCACTGTAACAGGTGAGCTCAAAAGCTATATGCAACGCGCAAATGCCGGCGAAGTAGCGGCACTTAAACACTCACTTGCAGGTAAACTTTATTTTTTACCGGGCGAAATGCTCGATGCGGCCTCAAGCACCATTCGCGAACAACTGAAAAAAAGTAATAAAAAGAATGAACTATTGCCCGATGCAGTGAGTCATTACATAGAAGTGCATCAGCTCTATCAAATTGATGCTTAAAAACTCCTAGCGTGTTAAAATGCGCGCCATTAAATTTTTAAATTGAGACAAAACCTTGGATTCAAAACAACTACTCGCCTTTGCTATGGACAAAATTGACGATATGAAAGCGCGTGACATCGTTCATATTGACGTTACTGGAACATCAGATATCACAGATTACATGGTAATTTGTTCTGGTACTTCTAAACGCCACGTACAGTCAATTGCCGATCACTTAGCAAAAGAAGCGCGTCATGCAGATTCAGAGCCATTAGGTTATGAAGGTGAAGGCGACGGCGAATGGGCACTGGTTGATTTAGGTGATGTGGTTGTACACGTGATGCAAAACGAAGCACGTAGCTATTACGATCTAGAAAAACTGTGGGGCTAAACGCTCACTCATTTTAGACAATGCTTGGAAGTAATACGTGAAAATACAAATGATTGCTGTTGGTACTAAAATGCCAGCATGGGTAGAAACGGGATTTGCAGAATATCAGCGACGTTTCCCTAAAGATATGGCCCTAGAGTTAATTGAAATTCAAGCCGGAAAACGTGGTAAAAATGCAGATATAAAACGTATTTTACACATTGAAGGTGAAAAAACATTAGCGGCTATTCCAAAAGGCAATCGTATTGTAACGTTAGAGGTAACAGGGAAAGCGCTGGATACTCACCAACTTGCTAAAAATATGGAAAAATGGCAACTCGATGGCCGCGATGTAAGTTTACTTATTGGCGGACCTGAAGGACTTGCTCCAGAGTGCATTGCAGCTTCTGAGCAAAAATGGTCGTTATCTAATTTAACATTGCCGCACCCTTTGGTGCGTATAATTGTTGCAGAGAGCCTTTACCGAGGCTGGAGCTTAAATAACAACCATCCTTATCATCGCGAGTAACCCCTTGCCATGCTAAAACATAGACCCACTATTCGTGACCACTCCGCAGAAGCAAACTTATTTGCTAGGCGAGCATTCGTGGGTTTTGTTTTTGTATTAGGATTAGTCGCTGTATTACTTTCTAATCTTTATACTATTCAGGTAGAAGATCACCAAGACTACCAAACCCGCTCCAACGATAACCGCATTAAAGTTATTCCTATTGCACCCAACCGTGGTTTAATTTACGACCGTAACGGTGTGCTACTTGCTGAAAACAAACCTGTTTACAACCTTGAAGTCATCCCCGAAGAGGTAGATGACCTTGACGAATCGCTTGATCAAATAAGTAAAATAATTGCGATTACAGAGCAAGATAAACAAGACTTTTTAAAAGATATAAAACACACCCGTCGTTTTAAATCACAAGTATTAAAAGCCCGCTTAGACGAAACTGAAGTGGCGAAATTTTCGGTTAATCAACATAAATTCCCTGGTTTTAGTATTGAGGCACGTCTGGCTCGCTACTACCCATTTGGCGACACGCTAACGCATGCGCTTGGATATGTTGCCAAGCTTAATAGAAAAGAGCTAAACCAATTAGAACAAGAAGATCGTGCAACCAATTACCGTGCTACATATGATATTGGCAAGCTCGGATTAGAAAAATACTATGAAGAAACATTGCACGGTAAAGTGGGCTCACAACGGGTAGAAGTTAATAACCGTGGCCGTGTAATTCGCACTCTAAGCATGACCCAGCCACAACCTGGTAGCGATTTAGTACTTACCTTAGACATTGGCTTGCAACAAATTGCACAGCATGGGCTTAAAGATATGCGTGGCGCTGTTGTAGTTATGGATGCAAAAGATGGTGGCGTGCTGGCACTTTATTCAAACCCAAGTTACGACCCAAACTTATTTGTACACGGCATTAGCAGCAAAAATTATAAAGCGTTACTTAACCAAGACCGTCCGTTAATAAACCGTACTACGCAAGGTCGTTATGCGCCTGCCTCTACGGTAAAACCCTTAATGGCTGTATTAGCGCTTGAAGAAAATATAGTAAATGAATCAACATCAATGTGGGATCCTGGTTTTTTTCAAATTCCAAATGTTGAACACAAATGGCGAGATTGGAAACGTTGGGGCCATGGTCATGTGGATGTATACAAGGCGATTGAAGAGTCGTGCGATACCTATTTTTACGATGCGGCTTACCGATTAGGCATTACTAAAATCAGTGATTTTATGGCCCGTTTTGGCTACGGCGATTTGTCAGGTATTGATATTCATGAAGAAACTACTGCTATTCTACCTTCAAAAGAATGGAAAGAAGGACGCTTCAAAGAGTCTTGGTGGCGTGGTGATACTATTTCAGTAGGTATTGGTCAAGGTTACTGGACTGCTACACCAATTCAAATTGCAAATGCGACTAACATATTAGTTAATCGTGGTATTAATCATCCACCTCATTTGGTGCAAGTAATAAAAAAAGATAGCGACATAACGCAAATTAACAACGAAGAAAAACCCCCTGTTATTTTAAAAGATCCACGCCATTGGCAGGTATCGTTAGATGCAATGCATAATACAGTTCAAAAAATATCAGGCACAGCGCACAAAGCATTTAAAGGCACTAACTACGACTCGGCTGGTAAAACGGGTACTGCACAGGTAGTTAGTATTGCCCAAGGTGAACGCTACGATGCAGAATCGCTTAAAGAGCGCCAGCGTGACAACACAATTTACGTAGGGTTTGCACCTTACAACGATCCTAAAATTGTGGTTTCTGTTGTATTAGAAAACAACCACGGTGGTATTCAAATTGCTCGCCAACTTATGGATTACTACTTTGCAGCCAATCCAGTTAATCTTGCAAGGAACGATACACCATGACCGCTTTGCACGATAAACGCTCTATTTGGATGCGTATGCATCTAGACCTACCACTGCTTATTGCATTACTCATAATGATGGCTGGTAGCATAATGGTTGTTTACAGCGCAAGCGGCCAAGACTCTTCAATGATGATTAGGCACATGACTCGTATGGGCGGTGCGGTTGTTGCTATGGTTGTTTTGGCCCAGTTTTCGCCTGCCACATTAAAGCGTTTAGTGATCCCACTTTATTGCGTTGGTTTATTAATGCTAGTGGGTGTACTTTTATTTGGCGTAAGCTCAAAAGGCGCACAGCGATGGCTCGATTTAGGGGTGACACGGTTTCAACCTGCAGAATTAATGAAGCTGGCAGTCCCTATGATGGTAGCTTGGTATATAGGGCGAAACCACTTACCTCCTCGGCCAATGCACTTAATTATTGGCTTTATGATCGTAATGCTCCCTACATTATTAATTAAAGAACAACCCGATTTAGGTACCGCTATACTTATTGCAAGTTCAGGTATATTTGTTTTGTTTTTGTCTGGATTAAGTTGGCGTTTAATCGGCTTTTTAAGCTCTATTGTAGCGCTTGCCGCATGGCCATTTTGGCACTACGGTATGCACGATTATCAAAAGCAGCGTGTACTCACCTTTTTAGACCCTGAGAGCGATCCGCTCGGTTCGGGTTATCATATTATTCAATCTAAAATTGCTATTGGCTCAGGCGGTATAGAAGGTAAAGGCTGGCTGCTTGGTACGCAATCGCAATTAGAATTTTTGCCAGAGCGCCACACCGACTTTATATTTTCGGTTTTAAGCGAAGAATTTGGTTTATTTGGCGTATGTGTTTTACTTAGTCTCTATTTATTTATTATTGGCCGTGGTTTATACATTGCTGTTAATGCACAAGATGCATTTGGTAAATTGCTCGCAGGCGCACTCACCCTCACCTTTTTTGTATACGTATTTGTAAACATAGGCATGGTATCGGGTTTATTACCTGTTGTAGGCGTACCTTTACCACTGATTAGTTATGGTGGTACATCGATGGTGACGTTAATGGCAGGATTTGGCATTATTATGTCAATCGCAACAGATAAAAGGATGCTTTTAAAATAATGCGACACACTAACCAGCTTATATTTACCACGTTATTAATTTTGCTTTTAAGTGCATGTAGTAGCAGCTCAAGTAGCCGTTATAGCATGCGCCATGATGCAGCACCACTTAGAGCCCCGACTACACTTGAGATGCAAGACGCTATAGTTACCGAAGTAACTAAAAGCGCCAGCGCTAGTCGCCCATATACAGTGCTTGGTAAAAGTTATTCACCCATGCTTGATGAAACAGGCTTTAGTGAAGAAGGCATTGCCTCTTGGTATGGTCGTAAATTTCATGGTTATCACACTTCAAATGGTGAAACGTATGATATGTTTGCCATGACCGCAGCGCATAAAACGCTGCCACTACCTAGCTTTGTTAAAGTAACCAATACAGCAAATGGTAAATCGGTAATCGTGCGCGTGAACGATCGGGGCCCGTTTCATGACAATAGAATAATTGACCTTTCGTACGCAGCCGCTTACAAGCTCGGCTATTACACCCATGGTACAGCAAAGGTTAAGCTAGAAGCCGTTACGCTTGCGGGCGCAACTGCGCGTCAAACCTATATTCAGGTAGCTGCAGGTAGTACACTTGCTAATATTGAAGCGCTTGCCAGCACATTGCGAGAGCAATACAAATTACCAACAAATATCGTTCAAAAAGACGACATTTACAGACTGCATTTAGGGCCAATAAAAGATACCCCTCATGCAGACGAAGTATTAAAAAAATTAAAACAAAATCAATTTCAAAACGCGTTCTTGCTTTACACTCAGTAAGACTAATACCCAAACTACCCCAGGATGCAGAATTCAGCGTTGCACTGGGGCTTAATATCTAGGCGTTACTTTGTAGAAATGGTAATCCCTTTTAAAAAGTAACAACACAGAGAGTAAGCTCCAGTGAAACGCCCTAAGGGTTGGTTTAAAAACGATTTATACTGCGTTATTGATTTGAACAATAGAGTAACTATTATTTGCAATCAATGCCTTGCCTAAATCGTTTTTAACTCCAACTGAAACTCGCATCTCGGGGTAGTTTGGGTATAGAATGGCGTAACGCGAATCTTTAACTTTAACCATTAATGAGTATGATGAAATCTATTAAACATAAAATCCTCAAAGGTGTATGCGGCCTAGTTTGTACAGCCGCCGTATTCTCAGCCAGCGCCCAAATTATTCCGGCACCACCTCAAGTTAATGCAAAAGGTTATTTTTTAGTCGACTTTACAACAGGTAAAGTTATTGCTGAAGGTGAAGCCGATACACAGCTAGCACCTGCAAGTTTAACTAAAATGATGACCAGTTATGTAATTGGTACTGAAATCAAAGCAGGTAATATTGCCACTACCGATATGGTAACGGTAAGCGAAAAAGCATGGGCTAAAAACTTTCCAGAATCTTCAAAGATGTTTATTGAAGTAGGTAAACAAATTAGTGTTGATCAGCTTAACCACGGTATTATTATTCAATCAGGTAATGATGCATGTGTAGCAATGGCTGAGCATATTGCTGGAAGCGAAAGCGCATTTGCTGATTTAATGAATGCCCATGCTGCTAAATTAGGTATGAGCAACAGCCACTTTATCAACAGCCATGGCCTTGATACTGACGAGCACTTCACAACGCCTCGCGATATGGCGACACTTGGTGCTGCACTTATTCGTGATGTGCCAGATGAATATGCACTTTATAAGCAAAAATCGTTTACTTATAACGGCATTAAGCAATATAACCGTAACTCATTATTGTGGGACGAAAGCTTAGATGTTGACGGTATTAAAACTGGTCATACATCAGAAGCTGGCTACAGCCTAGTTACCTCAGCAACTAAAAACGATATGCGTTTAATTGCTGTTGTTATGGGTACTACCAGCGAACGAGCTCGTAAAGTAGAAAGTAAAAAACTACTTAACTATGGTTTTCGTTTTTATGAAACAATTACTCCGTACAAAGCAGGCGATAGCTTTGCAGAACAACGTATTTGGATGGGTAACAAAGAAAATGTATCTTTAGGTATTTTAGAAGATACACCGATTACTATCCCACGTGGTCAGCATAAAAACCTTAAAGCTAACTTTGAGCTAGATAACACACTTGAAGCACCACTTGCTAAAGGTACTAAAGTAGGTACGTTATTCTTACAACTAGAGGGCGAAGATATTGCTCAATACCCACTAGTAACACTTGAAGAAGTGGAAGAAGGCAGCTTCTTTAGCAAAATTTATGATTACTTACGTTTACAGATCATGCAGTAATTTATAGCTCCCCTATTAACTAGGGTAACTAATTTAAACGTCTCCACTGTGAGGCGTTTTTTTTTGCTTGAAAAATGTTAGAATGCGCCCCATATAAGCAAGACTGCTAATTGCCTATCTGTATTAAGCTTCGAGCTTGCATAGAGTCCACACTTTTGTATGAGGAGTCACCGTCGTGGTTCAACCTGTTAAAGATACTAAATTTGATGAGTACCTAGAGTACCCTTGCCCATTTACATTCAGAATAATGGGTTTAGCTAATGTAAACTTAACTGATCAAATTTTAGCTAAGTTACAACCAATAGCACCTGGCGATTACGCCCCTAAAGTAAAACCAAGCAGCAAAGGTAATTACGAGTCAGTAAGCCTTGTAGCAACGGTTACTAGTGGCAAACACATTGAAGAAATTTACAACGTGATCAGCAATATTGATGACGTACGCCACATGCTTTAAGCCATAGTTGAGATTTGTTGTGAACGAAAACACTTTGATCGTACGCCAACTGGGTCGTCAGCGTTATATGCCAATTTGGCAAAAAATGCAGGACTTTACCGACACCCGTGATGAAAATACGCCAGATGAAATTTGGCTTGTAGAGCACGAGAGTGTATTCACCCAAGGTCAGGCTGGTAAGGACGAACACTTACTAGCTCCTGGCGACATTGAGGTGATTAAAGTTGACCGTGGCGGACAAGTAACTTATCACGGCCCTGGCCAGCAAATGATGTATGTATTATTTAATCTACGTCGTTTAAAGATTGGTGTACGTGAATTGGTTACATGGCTTGAAGAGTGCATTATTGAATCACTCGCCGAGTATGGTATTGAAGCTTATGCTAAAGCTGATGCACCCGGTGTTTACGTTAACGACAGCAAAATTGCATCCCTTGGGTTAAGGGTTCGTCGTGGTTGCTCGTTTCATGGCTTAGCATTAAATGTTAACATGGACCTAAGTCCATTTTTACGCATTAACCCATGTGGTTATGCGGGCATGAATATGGTGCAAACTAAAGAATTAGATGGTCCTCAAAACCTAGAAAGTGCAGGTGAAGGATTGGTGAAACACATGATCAAGAAGCTTAATGCAACACAGGTTAAGCATACTGAAGGGTTTGAAAACGAATGAATAAACCAGTCAAAATGGAACCAGGTGTAAAACTACGCGACGCAGAAAAAATGGCGTTGATCCCAGTAAAAGTTTTACCTACAGAAAAAACTGAAATGTTGCGTAAGCCAGAATGGTTAAAAATTCGCTTACCTAAATCAACCGATCGCATTGACGGCATTAAAAAAGCGCTACGTAAGCATGGCTTACACTCGGTATGTGAAGAGGCTTCGTGCCCTAACCTATCTGAATGTTTTAACCACGGTACAGCTACCTTTATGATTTTAGGTGCTATTTGTACTCGTCGTTGCCCATTTTGTGATGTTGCTCATGGTCGCCCATTAAAACCTGATGCCACTGAACCTGAAAAGCTAGCACTTACTATTAAAGATATGAAGCTAAGCTACGTTGTAATCACTTCAGTTGACCGTGATGATTTACGTGATGGTGGTGCACAGCATTTTGCCGATTGTATTCGCGAGATTCGTAAACATAATCCAACTATTACTATCGAAATTTTAGTACCTGATTTTCGTGGTCGTATGGACCGCGCACTAGAGATATTAATCGAGACGCCACCAGATGTGTTTAACCACAATCTTGAAACTGCGCCACGTTTATACAAACTAGCTCGCCCAGGTGCTGACTACAAATGGTCATTAGAATTACTTCGCCGCTTTAAAGAAGCTCACCCAGAAGTAAAAACTAAATCAGGCTTAATGGTAGGTTTAGGTGAAGAAATTAGCGAAATTGAAGAAGTGCTTCGCGATTTACGTGCACACAACGTTGACATGCTAACTGTAGGCCAATATCTACAACCATCTAAGCATCACTTACCGGTTAAACGCTACGTGCCACCAGTAGAGTTTGACGGCTTAAAAGCGTATGCAGACGAAATTGGCTTTACTCACGCGGCTTCAGGTCCGTTTGTACGCTCAAGCTACCATGCTGATCAACAAGCAGCGGGCAAAGAAGTAAAATAACCACTTTTATCAAAGAATAAAAAAAGCCGTTAATAATGCATAATTATTAACGGCTTTTTCATGCTAATTGATAAAATAGCTTACTGCGCTAACTTACCTCTTGTGATAGAAAAATCAGCAAACCTAACACGTTCTTCATCAACTCGAAGGCTGTCGGTTTCAACAATTGAGCGGTATATTCCCCACTTAGGACGAGCAAAATCATCATCATTAAAGCCGCGCCACATATCTATGTTTTGCTCGCTTATATTAAATATCTCTGCGTTGTCGCTTAAGCGCGTTAATGTCATATCAAGCTTACCACTTTCACTAAATGTAGCTTGTACAAATACCTCGACCCATTCATCTGTAATTAAAGACCAGTCGGTTTCAATTAAGTTTTTATCAAGACCCGTGCTGTTACCGTTTTCGTCAAAGCCTGCGCTATACCGCACTTGCAGTTGATTGCCTGTACTGTTTTTTTGTGCACCTGAGAGAGTGATAATAGGCTGATCGTCATTACCATTGGTGTTGTCGTTACTTTCGTTACGGGCTTTTATTTGAAAAAAATGGCTAAACTTACTCGTAAGCTCAAGCTCGCTACTTACTTTAAATTTCCAGCTGTATTGAAATGTCTCCCCCTCAAAGGCCAGTGTTTCTTGCGGTGATTTATCGTAGGTTTTTATTTCGTTGCGTTGCCTGTCACTTGCACCTTTGTCTTTATCTTGGTCATCATCTCGGTGGGCTAAAAATACAAAATGGTTACCAATTATCGTATCGGTATCTTCGATAATATGGACAACACTTTCATGATTGCCAGCGTACAAGTCTGGAGATTCAATTGACCCTTCGCCGAATATATTTTCAATAAGTGTGTATGCGTCAAGTCCCGAATCTACGCCATCTGATTGCAATAACACGTGCGAGATGTTCTCAAAGCCATCAGCTTGAGCTATTGGTGCACCAACAATTGTTATGATAATTTGTGCGCCAGTACCATCTAAAGAGTTTACTGTTATTGTGTCTTGCAGTGTTTCATCTTCACTTAAAGATGTTATTGAAGCGTTTAAATCATCAAGTGTGTATGACCAATTTCCACCAGCATTTAAGCTAAAAAAACCATAGCTTGTAGCGCTATTTTCTTGTGCTATAAAAGCAGCCTCACCGGATTGTTGATCAGTAATGGTTAATGAGCCTGTTATTGCATCATTACTATCACTAATAACTTCGCCTCGGCTATAACCACCAATTATTGCAGGAGTTTGTAAAGTAATCGCTTCATTATTTTGCACCGTAGAATCAGAGCCAGAGCTGCCACAACCAACAACTAAATAAGATAGAAGTGCGGTTGTAATTACATTACACAGTTTAAGATTATATTTAGGCATTGTTAGCTTTATAGTTAATAGTAAGTTAATAAAACATAAACTTACCAATTAACTATGCAAATAACCACAACTCAATTACCAATTAACATGACCAATTTGATGACAATCCATTTAAAATTATAAAAGCTATGTTTTTTCAGTGTGATACAAACAATTATTCCTATAGAACGTTTATTTATATATGTTTTAAAATAAAATTAGGTTAAAGCTGAGTTACTTGAGATAATTAGTACTGACATAATTATTTAGGTTCATTATGAAACTATTAGTTCGTAACTTGTCTCGTGCTACCACTGAGCATGAGCTTCGTACTTTATTTGCAGAGCACGGTAAAGTGACTACCTGCAACTTGGTACTTGATAAAGAAACTGGCCAATCTAAAGGCTTTGCCTTTTTAGAAATGCCAAACGACATAGAAAGTAAAAGCGCCATTAAAGCACTTAACCAATCTACTGTTGATAAAAGTAAGATCCGCGTAAAGCTTGCAGACGCATAAAGCTAACTGCAACTTATACTAAAAAACCAGCTAATGCTGGTTTTTTGCTTTTAGTGCCAAGTATTGTATTTAAGCTTTATATTTAGCTAAAAAAACTAAGCGGTTATTAAGCCGCTTTTTTTATACTTATAGTGCCCAATATTATAAAAGAAGCAGACAGCACAAAAAATGTCTCCTGCTCAGCTAATATTGCAGCAGCAAAAAATGCAATGCCACTAGCTATAAATAAATACCCACTTTTTTTACATTGGCTCATTATGTGCTCCCTTAGGTTGTTCGTTATTTATACACCTTATCAAATCAATCTGCAATTGAATGAAAAGTTCTCTATAAAAATTCGACATCGCTGCGGTGCTTCCTTTATATTGAAAGCCTAATTAAATAACAATATGAAGACTATGGCATCTACTCTTTTAAAAAGCGCTAGCCTAAGCCTGCTAGTTGCACTCTTTGGCTGCTCAGAGCCTGCAAGCCAACAAACCCCATTAGAAAATACAGCCGGTGTAAGCCTTAGCAATATTAAACAGCATATTAAAACGCTAGCCTCTGATGACTTTCAAGGCCGAGGCCCGCTTACTCATGGCGAAGTGAAAACAGTAGGCTACTTAAGCGAGCAATATAAAGCGCTGGGTTTAACCGGTGCTTATAAAGGTAAATACTTACAGCCTGTAAAAATGGCAATGGTGACAGCTAATCAGGACATGCAGTTAAAGGTAGGTGATTTGAGCTTTGAATCAGGCAAAGACTTTACCGCACGTACCGAGCAACTTCAGCCATTAATTGATGTAAGAAGCTCTGACGTTGTATTTGTTGGCTATGGTATTAATGCGCCAGAATATAGCTGGAATGACTATAAAAATATTGATGTAACAGATAAAACAGTGGTTGTGCTAGTTAACGATCCAGGCTTTGCTACTCAAAACAATGCCCTTTTTACTGGTAATGCAATGACCTACTACGGTCGCTGGACTTATAAATATGAAGAAGCCGCTCGCCAAGGTGCAAAGGCTGTATTTATTGTTCATGAAACAGCACCTGCGGCATACCCTTGGGGCGTAGTTGAAAGTTCAAACACCGGCACTAAATACACGTTAATGGATAACAATTTAAACGCGTCTAAATTACCGGTTATGGGCTGGCTAACACTTGATGCGACTGAGAAAATGTTTAACGCCGCAAAGCTTAACTATCAAGATTTAAAACAAGCAGCATTAAATGATGACTTTAAAGCGACGCCACTTAACTTAAAAGCAAACCTTGCCTTTAAAAACGAAGTATCTCATGCAAAATCGCATAACGTAGTTGCACAAATTACAGGTAGCGAATCACCTGACGAATACGTTGTTATTAGCGCTCACTGGGACCACTTTGGTACTAAACAAACGGATACTGGCCCTAAGATTTATAACGGCGCAGTAGATAACGCTTCAGGCACTGCAGCCACGCTTGAAATAGCACGCATCATGAGCAAAATGAATAAGCAAAAACCATTTAAACGCTCAATTATTTTTGCTAACTTTACAGCAGAAGAAACGGGGTTAATTGGTTCTGAAGAATTTGCATCGGGTGCGGTTGTACCTACAAAAAAAATGGTCGGTCTATTAAATATTGATGGCATGAACGTGCTTGATGGTACTGACTACATTTTACAATACGGTAAAGATTTATCGACAATGGAAAACTATTTAGCAAAGGCTGCAAAATCACAAGGCCGTGTTGTTAAAATGGATCCTCGTCCGCAAAATGGCTTATTTTTTAGATCTGATCATTTCTCACTTTCTAAGCAAGGCGTGCCTAGTTTATTATTTATGAGCCTGGGCGATACCGATCCTGAGTACATTGCGCATAAGTACCATAAAGAAGCAGACGACTACTCTGCTGATTGGTCGTTAGGTGGTGTTAAGCAAGATATAGATCTTATTGTTGATATAGCCACTCAACTTGCAAACAATGGCGATTGGCCAAAGTGGACGAGCGAGTCTGACTTTAAAGCCAAACGCGCGCAAGATAAACAATAAATAACTATTAATAGTTATGTAATATAAAAATCCTCCTACTTGGAGGATTTTTGTTTTAAACGAGCCCGCATTAATAGCGTTTCGGCCTTTGCTCCTAAATAAACATAGATAGCCAGTGCAATTAAAAGCCCCACTACTGCAAGCATCATCGCTATTGCAGGCATTAAATATTCCGATTGCCCCAGCGCCGCTTTAAACATAGTTAACAGCGCCTCAATTGATATAGCAATTAACACGGTAGATATAAACCGTGTAATAGTGCGCCGCGTAGATGAGTGCCTAAAAATATCCTTATGCATAAGGATTTCTTCTTCGAGTATTGTTTTACCTAAATCGAATACTGCTAATGCTAGGGTGATGTAAATAATGATACTAAAGGGTTCAAGTGGGTCTGATGAGGTATCTACATGGGTTAATAGCGCGTATATATCATTAAAAACGATATTCAGTAAAAATAATACTAAGCAAAATAAGCACGCAACAATAATACCGTAACCCGCTTTGAAGTAAGGCGACATATTAGCGCGCGCAGTATCACCCATTACAAACTCAATAAGCTGCGTTAAGCTCACATCAACGACCAAGTAATGTTGATTATTAATTGGTTTTTTTAGTTCTTTAATCGCCGATATACATAAATGGTTAGTCGCTATAGAAATGTAGGGATCAGTAAAGCACACTCTATCACTTGCTTTAGCGTTCAAAAAATAGGGGCGCTCGCTTAAATCTTGTTGATTACCACTTTCACCTAGTTTTTTGCTATATGCCCGTTTAAAGCAGACATTATTACCCTGCTGCAAACCTTCTGCATTTAAACAATATTGTAATTCTAAAAATGGGTACTGCTTAATCAGGTAGCGGGTATCACGCTCTTTAATTAACCCATCCTCAATACTCATCAAAATAGATTCAAGTAAGCTGTGTATTACATGCTCATATTCGTGGTAGCGCTCAACACTACTGATATAACTCATTCGCGCCATTTTAAATACTCATTAACCTAAGTTATAAATAGATTTGCAAGTTTAAAACCAATAATAAAATAACTTAACAATCAGCAACTTAATGATATTAAAACTCGTGTTTTGCACTACTTTGGTGACTAAAAGGTAATATATTAAATTAAATGCACAAAAAAGCAGCTAAGTATTAATTACTTAGCTGCTTTGTGAGTATGACTGGTAAGGCTTTACGACTAACTTAAATATAGAGCCTGTTACTGAACCTTCGAAAACTCTTCTTTAGATAATTCACCATTTCCATCTGCATCTAATTGATCAAAAAGCTGTACTAGTTGCGAGTTTACTTGGGCTTCTGTTTTACTAATTACGCCGTCGCCATCAGTATCAAAAGAATCAAAATCTACCGCAGCAAACGCCGCTGAAGAAGAAGCAAGGGCTACAAGTGCTAGAGTTTTGTGTAATGTTTTCATAATCGTTTCCTTAGGCTTTGAGCCTGATTAGAGGTAAGAAGTCCTTTTCAAAGATCCTTTAGGAGTAAAGTGTTTATAAATTAATATTCAAAAAAATCATTTTCTGTCGGACCACCGCTACTTTGAACATTTAGCTCGTCAAATTGCTCTATTACTTGCACCGATTCTTCAGCTTGACTAATTGAAGCGTTGTCGTCTGCATCGAGTGTTTCAAAGTCTGTGTTTGCAAATACTACTGACGAAGAAACAATAGCCATAAGTACAAATGTTGATTGTAGCTTTTTCATAATTTAATCCTTCAAAAGTATGCGGTGTCCTAAATAAATTTGCTCTATAGTGCTCTCTAGTCACTTCCTGGTTATTCTTTTTAGTAGGCTCCCTTGCCTACTTAGGTTGTCTTTGGCAACTCAGAATTTAGATAACATTACAGAGCATTAACTGCTTAAGGCTTTAATTTTAGGCCTTAGAAAACTCATCTTCAGATAGCTCACCATCTTGGTTTGTATCGAGTTCTTCAAATTTGCTTAAAAGCTCAGCATCTACTGATGCTTCGGCTTGGCTGATTGCGCCATTACCATCTACGTCTAGCGTATCAAAATCTGTTGCTGCAAAAGCCGCTGATGAAGAAGCTAGCGCCATTAGTACTAGTGTTGATTGAAATGTTTTCATAATAGTATTCCTTCATTGGGTTGTTGCGATTAAGGCCTTTGGCTTTCATCACGTTTTGCTTAATACACTCTAGGTATTACAACTTCGGTGCCACTTTTTATTTATTATTTAAAAACAATGAGTTAAACAATATAAAGCGAGAGAAGCTTAATTTGAGGAGGTGTTATTGTTGCTATTTAGCAACAGCCATTTACCTAAAAACAATAAACCGATATAAATCAATTGGTTAGATTTAGTTAAAAAGACACACTTTTGCTAAAAAGCCAATAAGGGGGGCGTTTGGGTTAGTCTTCAAAATAAACTGAATATGAACATGGAAGTAACATAGGATTTATTCGCGACCATTAAATAATTAATTTACTTATAATCAGTAAGTTACATTGTTTTTGAGATTTATTATAAAAATTTTGGAAGGATATTTTGAAATTAACTGTTTTGTTGCCAAATGGCGAATTACTCAGAAAGAATGTGATATATGAGCTAAGTTATAGCATTGAGTTCATAACTTAATGCGCCGTAAAATATAGGTTCGCTTGAGTTAAGCAAACCTATATCGTGTTCCAGCTATCTGCAAATGTGCCGCTATTGGAGTGAGGTAAATTATGTAGATTTAAACTACTTCCACCCTTGTAGCCACTTTTGGTTATCTTTTAAATCTCGCCAACTAATTGGATATTGATTTTTTGACATAACAGCCTCTGTAATACACTCAATTACATTACCATCTTCATCAAATTCCACCTCAACAATAATGAAGTGTTTTTCTTTATTTATAGAAGGTGTTGCGGTCCATTTACTATTCAATAATTTTTTAGGGTTTAATTTATTCATTTAATATAGCGACTCTTACTCGTAACTTTTATAAGGCAACTATACGACCCCAACACCTACTTAGTTCAGACTACTGCGCAACTAGCTTGCCCTTATACATTTGCATTTGGCAATGAAAATCATACTCACCGGCTTCAAGCGCGGGTAGTTTAACTGTGTTGCCATCACCCATTGCCAGAGTTTTACTTATATCAAGCTGTGGAAATACCACGGTTTCGGCGCACGGCGCGCCATCTTTTCTATCAAAGGTAAGTACAACCTCTTTGTTGGCTGCCACTTTAATGTGTCCTGGCTTATAAACACCGTTATCAACGACTATCGTTACTTTGTTGTCATCACTTTGTGTTTGCTCTGGTTTGTATAGCCAAAACCAATAAATAATTGCGGCTATTAACAGTGCACCACCTATATTAATCATCAACATAATGTACTCCTTAGCTTAAATTACGATTTATTTGGTTTGAAAAAACGTAAGCGATTAGCGTTACTTACCACTGTAAGCGATGAAAGTGCCATAGCTGCACCTGCAACAACAGGGTTAAGTAGTATGCCAAAAAATGGATACAACACGCCGGCTGCAATCGGAATACCCGCCACGTTATAAATAAAGGCACCAAATAGGTTCTGTTTAATATTTGAAATAGTTGCATTACTCACTGCAATTGCATCAGCAAGGCCATGTAACGAACCACGCATTAAGGTAATGTCTGCACTTTCTATTGCAACATCGGTACCTGTGCCAATTGCAAACCCTACATCGGCTTGCGCAAGTGCGGGGGCATCGTTAATACCGTCACCTGTCATACCCACTATTTCACCGTTTGCTTGGCGCTTTGTTACTTCGTTTACTTTGTCATCGGGCATTACTTCTGCAATAAAGTCATCAATACCAACTTGCTTAGCAACGGCTCGTGCAGTGGCTTTGTTGTCACCTGTTAGCATAACTAGGTGGATACCTTTATCTTGCAGGCGTTTAATAGCTTCAACTGAATCCTCTTTAATAGGATCTGCTACCGCAATAATAGCTTGGAGCTTATTATTACTTGCAAAATACATGGGCGTTTTAGCATCACCGGCAAGTGTTTGAGCTTGCTCGGTTGCATCATCAACGGCTACATCGTATTTATCCATTAGCGCTTTATTACCAAACAATAGTGTTTGCCCGTCAACACTGCCGGTTACACCTTTACCTGTAATTGCGTTAAAGTCGGCTACTTTACTTAAAGCTAAGCCCTGCTTTTTAGCGTGTGCCGTAATTGCTTCTGCCAGTGGATGCTCTGAGCTACTTTCAAGGCTTGCAACACGTTGCATTACTGTATTTTCATCACTGTTGTTAAACGTAACTACATCGGTAACTTGCGGTGTGCCTTGGGTAATAGTGCCTGTTTTATCTAAAATCATGGTGGTGATTTTAGATGTTGTTTGCAGCGACTCACCATTTCGAATTAATATTCCTGACTCTGCGGCTTTACCAATACCCACCATAACCGACATAGGGGTTGCGAGTCCTAGCGCACAAGGACAAGCAATAATAAGTACGGTGGTTACCGCAACTACGGCATAAGCAATTGATGGCTCAGGTCCAAAGTTTAACCATGCAAGCCCTGCAAGTACTGCAATAATCATCACTGTTGGTACAAATATTCCTGATATGACATCGGCTAAGCGCCCTATTGATGGCTTAGAGTTTTGTGCACGCTTTACCATATTAATAATATTAGCCAGTGTGGTTTCGCTACCAATGTGCGTGGCTTTAAATAATAATGTACCACTTTTATTAATACTTCCGGCAACAACTTTATCGCCCGTTTTTTTGCGGACGGCCATTGGCTCACCAGTAAGCATTGACTCATCAACCGTACTGCTGCCTTCAATAACATCGCCATCCACAGGGATTTTTTCACCCGGGCGTACGCGTACTTCATCATTTTTTACAACATCACTAATGTCGATGTCTTGCTCTTGGTCATCGCGAATTACGCGTGCAGTTTTTGGTTGCAGGCCAATTAAGCGTTTAATTGCTTGTGAGGTGCGCCCACGTGCTTTTACTTCAAAAGCGAGCCCTAAACTAATTAAACCGATGATCATCGATGATGCTTCAAAATATACGTGTCTTGCAACTTCCGGTAATAAGTTTGGTGCTATTACCACAAACATTGAATACAACCACGCAGTACCTGTACCAAGCGCTATTAATGTATCCATATTGGCAGCATGGTTTTTGAATGCCTGCCATGCACCGTTGTAAAATTGTTTACCTGATATAGCCATAACCACAAGCGTGACTATACCCACTAAAAACCATGCTATTCGTTGTGTGTCGGTGGTCACACTCATGTCAAAAATAAGCCCGTATATCATTAACGGCGCACCGACCCCTAACGCTAATATCATATTACGCATTAGCTTTTTATAATGTGCCTCATCCGACTTTGCTTTTTCATCAAGTGCATCTTGATCAGACTCGTTACTCATTGGCTTAGCTGAATAACCAATGTTTTCGACTGCTTTAATAAGCGTGCTTTCGCAAGCTTTACCTTCTACACGGACAGTACGCTGTGCAAAGTTCATTTCCACGTTTTGCGCGCCTTGCACGCTATTAAGGGCTTTTTCAATTTTAGCCACACAACTGCCGCAATTAGCGCCTTCAATAATAAAGTTTTGCGCGGTGTCTTTTGTATCAGTCGTCATTACGCTGCTCCTTATTTGCAGAATCGTTTATTGGATCAACAAAAGATTCTATTAAACTACACACGTCACTGGCATTTGCACCATCGGCTGATGTATCCCATTGCGCCAGAGCTGCATGCATTCTGTTTCGTAATTTTAATGTTTCTTGAAATAGTGCTTCGGTTTCTTCTAGGCGTTTAGTAATGAGTTTACGCGTTAACGGACAAGGACAATTCCCCTGCTCTGACTCGCCTATAATGTGTTGAATATCTTTGAGTGAAAAACCAAGTTGACGAGAGCTAATAATAAACTTTAAACGCTGCTGGTCTTGCTTTGTATACTCTTGATAGCCATTTTCTTCACTGCGTATTGGGTTAAGTAACCCAACACGTGTGTAATGACGAACAGTATCGGCAGTCACGCCCATTAACTTGGCGAGTTGTTTAACATACATAATTTAGCTCCGTCGTGTTTCAGTAGCTTCATAATAAACCTAGGTGCAACACATAGGTCAATGACTATTTTAAAACTAATAAAATAATACCAATTCGCTTAATTAAGTAACCTATTTAAGACAAGAAAATCGTGTTGATAACAAGGCAAAGGTTTCGTTATTTAGTTGTTATCACTAATTGCCTCTGCATCCATGCAGTCGTATATCAAAAATGTTTAACGCAGTTAACGCCGAATTTAATCCCTCAAATTGATTAAGTATTGTTGCTCATTAGTATAGTGACACAAACATAATTAACTTAAGCTGATATCGGGCGTGTATTATCTGGAGGGGGGTAATTTAGGAGAGAAGCGCCTAAGTAAGGCGCGTATTAATCTAAGGGCGTGTTGATCATTGGTGGTTTAATTTACAGCAGACTGTTTGGTCTTTAGGCAAGGCAGAGCCTATGTAGTGTGGTTATTCCCCATAAATAGGCGATAACGCAGCATAAATACCAAACATGCGCTGCCCTAGTTTGATTCGCTACGGCTTTGCTCTAATTCGTCGCTTAGTTGCTGCGCTAAAGTTTGTATTTTAGGCATAGCATCTTTCATTAAGCTTTGTGACATTTGCATAGATTCTTGCATTACAACAGGCATTTTTTCAAGTATTTTTTGCCCTGTATCTGTTTTATAAAATGCTAACATATCGGCAATTTCTTGCTCACTAAAATGTTTGTCGTACACGCTAATCATCATCGGCTGCATTTTGGCCCAGCTCATTTCGGTTTTTAATACCGTCGTCATGTCGCTGTAGTATTTATCAAAAATTGCCTGTTCAGAAGGCTTAACGCCCATTTGGTCTGACATGCCTTTCATCATACCTTCAACCTGGCCGTACATAGAGTCAACCATTGAATCTAAATTCATTACACTAATAAGTTCATCTATTTTTTGCTGCTTAGTATTTTGTTCAGCATACAAACTACTAGAAAAAATCAGTAATGATAAAAGTAGTACCTTACCCATAATAATATCCTTTCATATAAATAATCGTTTTATAGTTACATTATTAATTAGTCTTGTAAAGGGTACAAGCAGTCACTAAAAAGGCCGAATAAAATGAATTTATTCGGCCTTTTATAAATATATTTTTATGTTAATCGTCTTCTACATTATCTAGGCCTTTAGTGCCTTCTTTGGCTTTTAGCTTATGATGAATAGCTGACTTTATTAGCATGTAACCACTAATCGGTGCCGTAATTAGTAAAAATATAGTAATGAGTATTTCTTTAACACTTAGGCCATGCCCTGAATTTGCAAAATAAACCATAGCTGCAATTAGCATACTTGCCATGCCCAACGTTGTTGCTTTAGTTGGCCCATGCAAACGCATAAAAAAGTCAGGTAGTTTAACTAAGCCTATTGAGCCAATTAAAATAAACGTACCACCAAATAACAATAATATTGATACAACCCATTCGCTGATCATGTTTTCACCTTATTCAATTATATCGCCACGTAGTAAATACTTACACACTGCAACTGTACTTATGAAACCTAGCATGGCAATCAGTAGTGCAGCTTCAAAATAAAGCCCTGTATCCATACTAATGCTATATAAAATAATCAGTGCAATGACGTTAATGTACATTGTATCGAGCGCTAAAACACGATCAGGCACTGATGGACCAATGATCAATCGCCATAAATTAAGCAATAATGATAAGCCAATCATCGAAAAAACAATGAGTAATACGGTGTCTAACATTGAAATATCTCCTTTAGTGGAGCTTCGTAGCGTTGTTTTATTTGTTTGATAAGTGCTTCTTCATCTTTAAGGTCAAGCACATGTATTAATAAGTAGCGTTGTGTTGGCTCTTCACCCTCAGGTAACGATTCAGCAATTGGGTAAACCTCTGCACTCACTGTACCGGGTGTAAGCGATACACTACTGGCCAATATGGTAATTGGCATATCATGAGTTAAATCTATCGGTACTTTTATAAATGCCGGACGCAAATTTTTAGATGGCCCAAGTATAAGCAAAGCCACTTGTAAATTTGCTACGACAATATCGTACAGCACAATAAGCAACTGCTTGAGAGCCAAGCCCGGCTTTAAAATTAGTGGTTGAGGCTCGCGAAGCGAAAAACTTAATATTGGGATAAGTATTGCAAAAATAGTCGCTAATACTAAGTGCCCTACCGACACGCTATTATTTAACAATAGCCAAACCATAAACAAAAATAAGCTACGAAATGGCGTTGGTAACCAACGAAAACGGGCTTGTAATCTCATCACATGCCTCCTTTAAGTACAGCATTAATACCGCCGCTTATATCATGTAACTGAGTAGCAGCACCTAGCATGTATTCACTTATTGGTCCGCCAAAAATAACGAGCAATGGCGAACACGCAAGTAAACCTATAATTACAATTACCTGCAACGGGTGTGCATTTGCACAATCTGCGTTTTCGCTATTTTTACTTTTATGCTCCCAAAATAAGGTTGTGCCAGCACGCGAAAGCGCTACCAACAACGCGAAGCTTGTTACTAAATATACAGGCCAAAATAGTAAAGCTTGCTCACTATTTAATGTGGCTTTAAGTATCCAAATTTTACCTACAAAGCCTGATAGTGGCGGCATACCAACTACAGTTAAAGCCGCAACAATAAAGCACACACCTAATAAAAATGGTTGTTTAACAGAGCGACCCGCTACTAGCCTATCACCAACTTTACCGCGCTGCGTAGAAACAAGGTCTGCTAGTAAAAACAGTGCGGCACTAACAAGTGTTGAATGCACTAAATAATATAAAAGTGCAGCAGTGGCATTTACATTTTGCAATGCAATTAGCGCAACCAACGTACCTACCGATACTAATACTAAGTTAGAGGTGAGTTTACGTAAGTCTTGCGCTGCCATAACGCCAATGGCACCCACTATAATGGTGGCAATTGCTAAGCCCCAAAGCCAAGGCTGCGCCATATGTTCAAGCGCTCCGGCTTGTTCGCCAAATATCACCGTGTAAACACGAAGCATGGCGTAAACGCCTACTTTGGTCATAATCGCAAACAATGCAGCAACCACAGGTTTAGCGCTTGAATACGTATTTGGAAGCCATAAATGCAGAGGTAATAGTGCGGCCTTTAAAGCAAATACAATTAATAGTAATAAACCACCTGCTTTTGCTAGGTATACATCATCGCCCGAAAGCTGTGATACTTTTTGCGCCATATCTGCAATATTAAGCGTACCAAGTACACCGTACAAAATACCCAAACCGATTAAAAATACGCTTGAGCCAACTAAATTTAATATTACATATTGCAGTGCCGCACGAGTGTTTTGTTTATCACCTGCATGCATTAACAGTGCATATGATGCAATCAGTAACACTTCAAAAAATACAAATAGGTTAAATAAATCGCCAGTTAAAAACGCGCCATTTACACCCAATATTAAAAAATGAACAAGTGGATGATAAAAGCTGCCCTTTTCATCATCGCCAGCACTACCATATAAAATAGCGCCCAAACCTAAAAGTGAAGTTAACGTAACCAATAAGGTAGATAACATGTCAGCGACTAAGACTATCCCAAATGGTGCAGACCAATTACCAATAGCGTAAACATTAATACCCGTATTATTAATATGTACAAGCAAAAGCACACTAATGGCAAAAGTAGCTATTGCCATTACAATTGAAACTAAGCGGCGAATTTTGACGCTTTTACCACATGGCGGCAGCAATAAAATAACTGCCGTCAGCATAGGTAATAAAATAGGTAGCGAAGCTAAATGTTGGATCATTTTTGCTCCTTATTATCTGCAGAGGTGTTAGGCACATAACCATCAACATGGTCACTACCTAAATCGGCGCGCCCACGTATTGCCAAAATAACCACAAATGCGGTCATCGCAAAACCAATCACTATTGCAGTTAGTACTAATGCTTGAGGTAGAGGATCGGCGTATTCTGTGCCAGTACCAAGTACTACCGCTTTATTAATAGTAAGGCGACCTGCTGAAAACAAAAATAAATTAACAGCGTATGAAATCATAGTAAGCCCAAGTACTACAGGGAATGTACGAGCTCTCAGCAGTAAAAACACACCGCAACTGACCAATACTCCAACGCAAGATGCGTACAATAATTCCATTAAATATTTACCTCTTTTTTCTGGGTATCTGCTGTCATATTACCTAAGCTTGCTAAAATCATTAACGTAGCGCCTACAACAGTTAAGTAAACACCTAAGTCAAATGCAATCGCGCTGGCAAGCTCTGTTTTACCGACAAACGGAATATCAAAGTAGTCAAACCAAGTTGTTAAAAATGGCTTATCGAAGAACCAACTACCCACACCTGTAAACAAAGAAATGCCGATGCCTGAGGCTATAATTTTGCGATAATTAACATCAAAGCGTTCGTTTATCCATGCTGTACCATGCGCCATGTATTGCAAAATAAACGCGATTGACGTTACCAGTCCTGCAATAAAGCCACCACCTGGTAAGTTATGTCCACGTAAGAAAATATATGCAGAAACTAATAACGCAAGCGGTAATAAACTTTGTGAAATACTCGCCAGTAATATTGGATGACGTTCTTTAGCCCATGGGCGCCCTTCGCTGTCGCTTGCTGGCATAAATAATGGAATTCGAGAAAGTACTTTAAATATACCTAATGCGGCAATACCTAATACGGTAATTTCTCCAAGCGTATCAAAGCCCCTAAAGTCGACCAAAATAACGTTAACCACGTTGGTACCACCGCCACCTATTTTAGCGTTAGCAATAAAGAAGTCTGAGATTGAATCTAATGGACGTGTAAGTAATGCGTAACAAATACTCGCTATCACTACACCTAACGTAGAGGCTATTGCTAAGTCTCGAAGTACGCGTAATGAACTTGACTCTTTTGGCGAATGCTGCGGCAAGAAAAACAATGCCAGCATAAGTAAAATAATAGTCACGACCTCAACAGTTAGCTGCGTAAGCGCTAAATCAGGAGCAGAAAAACGTGTAAATACAACCGACACCATTAATCCTACAATTGAGAGCATTAACAACGATACTATTCGAGAACGATGACAAATAACGGTAGCAAGAGCACCAATAATCAATAAGCCTGCACCAATTGCATTGTGCACATCAACAGGCGTAAGTGGCACGCTGCCAGCAAGTTGTTGCATTTCAAATAACGGCCAACCTGCACACAGTAATACTACCGCTAACATAATTACAAGGTAGCGCTGCAGCGATCCATTTTCTGTACTGTTTACCTTTGACTGACACCAAGCAACAATATTTAAGATTACACGTTCAAACGTTTTTTTAGCGTTAAGAGGTGGTAGTGATGCTTGAAATTGAAATAGATATTTACGATTAATATAAATAAATAAGCCGCCAGCAATCGCCATCGCACTCATTAGTAGAGGCAAGTTAAACCCATGCCAGATAGCTAATTCGTAAACAGGCATTTCTTTTCCAAGTACAGCTAAAGACGCCGCAGATAAAATGCCATCAATTGTAAAGTGCGGGAACATACCCACTAACAAACAAATCACAACGAGTATTTCTATTGGTACACGCATATAGCGCGGTGGCTCATGCGGCGTACGAGGTAAATCAATTGGTTCACCATTAAAAAACACGTCATGAATAAAGCGTGCTGAGTACGCAACAGCTAATGCACCTGCAACAGTTGCCAGTACTGGAATTAACCACGACATAGAACCAAGCACTTGCTGATGCAGCGTTTCTGCAAAAAACATTTCTTTAGACAAGAAGCCATTTAGTAAAGGGACTCCTGCCATTGCAGCCGCCGCGACCATCGCAAGCGTTGCAGTGTATGGTAAGTATCGCCACATACCATTTAATTTACGCATATCGCGCGTGCCCGTTTCGTGATCAATAATACCAACGGCCATAAATAACGACGCTTTAAACGTTGCATGGTTAATTATGTGAAAAATAGCAGCAACAGTCGCAAGCTCAGTATCAAGTCCGAGTAATAGCGTTATTAAACCCAAATGGCTTATTGTTGAATAGGCTAACAAGCCTTTTAAGTCGTGTTTGAATAATGCTATATAAGCGCCAAACAACAGCGTAGCTAAACCCGTTAACCCAACGAGCAAGAACCAAGTATCGGTGCCTGCCAAAGCAGGATGAAAACGTGCTAACAAAAATATACCGGCTTTTACCATCGTCGCAGAATGTAAATACGCGCTTACTGGCGTAGGCGCTGCCATTGCATGAGGAAGCCAAAAGTGAAATGGAAATTGTGCCGATTTAGTAAACGCACCCAGTAGCACCAATACCAATGCTACTTCGTATAAATCATGAGATTGAATTATTGCTTTACTCGCTAGAATAACATCTAGGTCGTAACTACCAACAATATCACCTAATAGCATCAATCCAGCAAGTAACGCTAAGCCGCCCGCGCCTGTTACAGCAAGCGCCATACGTGCGCCTTTTCGCGCTTCTGATTTATGCCACCAAAAACTAATTAATAAAAATGAGCTGATGCTCGTTAATTCCCAAAACAACCACAGTTGAATGACGTTGTTAGACATAACAATACCAAGCATTGCAGTCATAAATAGCATTAAGTAACTATATAGCTTAGCCATTGAGTCATTAGCGCTTAGGTAGTAACGGGTGTAGAGGATAACGAGCAAGCCTATGCCTAAAATCATAAACATAAACAATAAACTGAGGCCGTCTAACCGCAGAGACAAATCGAGTCCTATTGACGGGATCCAAGCTAAAGAATAACGAATGGTTTCGCCCGCTAAAACGGCAGGTGCATGGTATAGAGTAATCCCCAAAGCCGTCAAAGGCGCAAGAGCCGTTAAACTAGTGCTTAAATTGCGGGATAACTTACCTGTGCATGCAGAAATAACACTGCCAATTAAGGATAACAAGGGTATCCAGAGCAAAGTCATAATGTAGGGCCTTTTATTATCATAAGTTTATTAGGGCATCTCTTTTTAATACTAAGTGATGCTTTTACTGCCTGTTTTTAAACGACATTAATGACTATAGTTATACTGAAAAACACTGATTTTGTCTATAAAAAGCGGTTCTGTATGGGTGTTTTTTAAACAAGAACTAACAATTTATTAAGCCTAAAAAAACAATTAATTAATACTGATAATTGTTAATTTAATATGGCCTTATTTGCAAATGTAAGCGCGCCAGGGTGACGATAAAAGTTACCATTGGTCATATCTAAATGTTTCAACCAAAGTTGTCTATACTGCGCTGAGAGGCCTAACTGCTGATATTGCATAATAGACCAATTTTCACTAGGTTTATAAGCAGTACCCCCTACTTGGCAACTCTTTGCTTTATGCCAACCTGTTGGCGGTGACTCACCATGAGAAATAAATAAATTAGGTGCAACAAAACCCGTTTTTGCACACAACCATGCTTGCTTAGTTTTAGGCAAAGCGTATTCATCTTCAAAACCGTTAAAATGCATCAGCTCATGCAAAAATATACTGTATTTTGCTTTTGAGTTTATTAGCATTGTTCCCATCGTGACATTAGCCGTTCCATCTTTCGGCATCATCACTATAAAATCAAAATTGTTAGGAAGCTGGCTATTAAGTTTAGATGATTGCCAGTCACACTTTGCTATTTGACTAGTACTACTTTTACACTCAAGCATACCCGCAACGTAAACGGGTTTTGAAAAGCAAAAAATATTTTCACGGGGCTCTGGTTGTTTATTATAAGCATTAATAAACTCTGTAAGTTTATATAAGCCACTGCGATGATCGCTCATAGTCAGCACGTTAAACATACATTGCTTATTAGTTTTGCTTATATTTCTTAAAGATGAAAAACCAAGATCATGAATAAACGCGGTAGATATTTTACTCTGTGGTGTTTTTAATTGAAGTTTAAGATGATTTAGCACATCCCCTGCTGGTAATTTATTTTTACTAGCAAGTAGTTTTAGATCGCTCCAACGTGATTGTTCAAGCAACTTTGCTGCTAATATTTTACGCTCTGGGATTGTTAAGTCATTTATAGCGGAGAGCCAAAATTGTTTTGCAGTATCACTCTGACTGCTTTTAATAAGCTTAAGAGAATACATATATTGTGCTGAGGAAATTTTACTGCGAGCGAGTATAGCTAAAGAGGTCTTTGGTAACTGCTCTAGGTGATCAGAAAAATAAGCTGGTGAATTCCAATAACTTTGTAGAACATTGGCTTTTGTATTTAAAACATGCCAAAAGCCAATAGCGCCAAGGTGATTACTCGAGCCTGTAATTAACAAACAACATAGTAATACACCTATTAATTTAAAACGCTTAACTTGCGTCAACACCTTCCATCAACTCAAGTTCTAAACGCGCATATTTGTACTCAATAAACTCATGTACATTGGTTGCTAGCGCAAGCCTAAAATAGTCTGATGCTAAGTACAGCTCACCCGCTGCTTGATGCATTTTGGCTAAGTAAAAATAAGCTTCACATAAACGTTGCGCATATTCTTGCTCAGTTCTAACACCATCACTAATGCCTGATAAAAATGCATGTTCACTCATGTCACCCGTATAAAGAGAGATTAACTGATACGCCCATTGCGAATCATCAAGCGCAGTCGCATTTTGTTTAAGGGCATCAAGTGCGATTACTTTATCCTCGTGTGCCTGGGCTAAATAAACCCATAAAACACGGTACGGATCTTTAGGAGAACGGGCTAAAAACTCGTTAAAGTCATTTTTAGCAAGGCCAGCTCTATCGCCGTAATAAAGGGCTATACCTCTATTTAAATAAGCATATTCATGCTCTTCATCAAGCTCAAGAGCTGAATCAAAAAACTCATAGGCTTTTTCGTACTGCTGCATAAGCGTATGTTGAATACCTAAAAAATTATATACTTCAGCTAAATCAGGCTTAAGTTTTACTGCGCGGTTAAAATCAATACGCGAAAGAGTGGTCATACCTAGACTATCGAAAAGTACACCACGGTCGTAATAAAGCTTAGCTTGTTGCTCTTCGCTTAAGTCAGCCCTATTCAATAACTCCGAGTAGCGTGCAATAGCAATTTCACTTCTAAAGTCAGAGGCTAAAGGTGCAGTAAATGGCACATTAACAATCGGGGTTGGTTCTGAATCTGTTGTAGTTTGGCAAGCGCTTAAAGACAAAATAGCAAAAGATGCCAAAGCTAAATGTTTGAGTATCATTAAAATCCTTAATACCAAGATATATCGCGATTAATATAAGACAGACCTTGTCCAATAAGGTTTCATTAAAGCATAAAAAAAGGGGCTAAACAGCCCCTTTTTTATCATCTAGCTAATATAACTAGATTAATAAGTTAACAATTACGCGTCAGTTGGCGCGTCAGCTGCAGGTGCTGCTGATTCCATTGCTTCTTTAATACTTAGACGTACACGGCCTTGGCGATCTACTTCTAGTACTTTAACTTTAACTTCTTGACCTTCAGAAAGGTGATCAGCCACGTTATTAACGCGCTCAGTACTAATTTGAGAAATATGTACTAGACCATCTTTACCAGGAAGAATGTTTACAAACGCACCGAAATCAACAATACGTACAACTTTACCTTCGTAGATAGTACCTACTTCAAGTTCAGCTGTTAATTGCTCAATACGGCTAATTGCATTAGCTGCACTTTCGCCATCAGTAGCGGCAATTTTAATTGTACCGTCGTCACCGATTTCAATCGTTGTACCAGTTTCTTCAGTAAGCTGACGAATAGTTGCGCCACCTTTACCGATAACTTCAGCGATTTTCTTCTGTGGGATTTTCATTGTGTATATGCGAGGAGCAAACATTGATAGCTCTTCAGAAGGAGCAGAAATTGCTTCGTCCATCACTTCTAAGATATGTAAACGTGCAGCTTTTGCTTGTTTAAGCGCAATTTGCATGATTTCTTGAGTGATACCTTCGATTTTGATATCCATTTGAAGTGCAGTGATACCTGCAGCTGT
This sequence comes from Pseudoalteromonas sp. RB2-MNA-CIBAN-0110, assembly GCF_040309305.1. Classification (NCBI taxonomy): domain Bacteria; kingdom Pseudomonadati; phylum Pseudomonadota; class Gammaproteobacteria; order Alteromonadales; family Pseudoalteromonadaceae; genus Pseudoalteromonas; species Pseudoalteromonas sp. RB2-MNA-CIBAN-0110. Next base: position 51,497 of record NZ_JBEOOQ010000029.1, read on the forward strand.
ACCAGCAACTTTAAAGTCCATGTCACCTAAGTGATCTTCATCACCTAAGATGTCAGAAAGAACAACGAATTTATCGTCTTCTTTAACTAGACCCATCGCAATACCGGCAACAGACGCTTTAATTGGTACACCGGCATTCATAAGTGCAAGTGAAGTACCACATACAGAAGCCATTGAAGATGAACCGTTTGATTCAGTGATTTCAGATACTACACGGATTGAATATGGGAATTCAGTCAATGTTGGCATTACAGCTGCAATACCACGTTTAGCAAGGTTACCATGGCCGATTTCACGACGCTTAGGAGAACCAACAAAACCAGTTTCACCTACACAGAATGGAGGGAAGTTGTAGTTAAGCATAAAGTGGTTTTTATGAGTACCAGTTAAATCGTCGATTAACTGTGAATCACGTTCTGTACCAAGTGTAGCTGTTACTAACGCTTGAGTTTCGCCACGAGTAAAGATAGCAGAACCGTGAGTACGCGGTAATACGCCAGTCATTACATCTAGTGCACGAATCATATCTGGTTCACGACCATCGATACGTTTTTCGCCAGAAGCGATACGGCCACGAACGATTTTCTTCTCAAGTGAACCGAATATTTTACCAATTTCTTGCTTATCTAAAGACTCGCCTTCAGCAAGTTCAGCTGTTAACACTGCAACAACTTCATCTTTAGCTACGCCAAGTGCTTCTTTACGCGCTACTTTATCAGTGATTAAGTAAGCTGCGCCTACTTTATCAGCAGCAATTGCTGCAACTTTATCTTCTAGTGCAACGTTTTTAGCTGGTGCAGTCCAATCCCAAGTAGGCTTGCCTGCTTCTGCTTTAAATTCTTCGATTGCAGTGATGATCGCTTGAGATTGCTCATGACCATATACAACAGCGCCAAGCATTACGTCTTCTGCAAGTACGTTAGCTTCTGATTCAACCATAAGTACCGCTTTATCAGTACCGGCTACCACTAAATCAAGTTGGCTTTCTTCAAGCTCTTTTAATGTAGGGTTAAGTACATATTCGCCGTTGATGTAACCAACGCGAGATGCACCAATTGGACCACTGAACGGGATACCAGAGATAGCAAGTGCTGCTGAAGTACCAATCATCGCAACCATATCAGGTTGGATTTCAGGGTTAACAGAAACAACAGTAGCAATAACTTGTACTTCGTTTACAAAACCGCTTGGGAAAAGTGGACGAATTGGACGGTCAATAAGACGTGCAATAAGTGTTTCGCCATCGTTAGGACGACCTTCACGCTTTAAGAAACCACCTGGGATACGACCAGCAGCGTACATACGCTCTTGGTAGTTAACTGTTAGTGGGAAAAAGTCTTGGCCAGGTTGTGCTTCACGCTTACCAACAACAGTTACTAAAACTGAAGTGTCGCCAATGCTTGCAAGTACAGCGCCGTCTGCTTGACGAGCGATTGCACCAGTTTCTAGAGTCACTGTATGTTGACCTAGTTTGAATTCTTTAATAATTGCTTGCACTTAAAATATTCCTTAAATGTATTCTAATAAGTTGTCATCAAAGTACCAATTACAGTACATAATTGTATTCAGTTGGAAATCAATTAAGTACTACAATTGGCAATGATGTGAATAAGCGTAGATAAACCTTTTTACCTACGCGCATAGTATATACCAAAGCTGCTTCAAAATGCGAGTCTAGGGTGTGTTGATCTTTGTGGATTGAAATTTGTTCAATCTAGGGTCGATTTAATCACGGCGCGAGATTTGTAACCTAGTGGGCTAAGTAAAAATCGAGCAACAAAGAGTTAATCGCCCCTAGGATGAACCCGCAGGGCAGCGCATGTTTGGCATTTATGCTGCGTTATCGCCTATTTATGGGGAATAACCACACTACATAGGCGCTGCCTTGCCTAAAGACCAAACATACAGCTGCAAAATTAATCACGAAAGGTCAACACACACTCGCTACTAGATTTAAACTGGGCTAATTAGCGGGTAAATACAACAGCTATTGGTAGGCTATGAAATGGGGGTTTTATATTATAATTCAATAGGTTTAAGAATTTTCTTAATTTGGAAACACAAATTTCAGGCACAAAAAAAGGAGCTAAAAGCTCCTTTTTCTATAATCTAGTTCTTAGCGACGTAGGCCAAGTTCTTTGATTAACGCAGTATAACTAGTGATGTCTTTACCTTTAAGGTAATCAAGTAGTTTACGGCGAGTGCTTACTTTACGAAGCAGACCACGACGTGAGTGGAAGTCATGCTTGTGATCAGCAAAGTGACCTTGAAGCTTGTTGATGTCAAAAGTAAGTAATGCTACTTGTACTTCTGATGAACCTGTATCGCCTTCTGCACGTGCAAATTTAGCAATGATATCGATTTTTTCTTGATTGCTTAGTGACATAGTAACTCCAAAAAATTAAATTTAAAAGGTGTCTTAGCCGATCACTAATTCAGCCAAAACGATTAAGCGGGCGTATTCTACCAACTGTAGGAATAACTACAAGCTAATTTTCCCCAACTACAACTAATAAGCCACCGTTAGGCACATTAGTTGCTTATTCAGGCTTCACGTAATCGTCTTGCTGACTAGCAAGACCACGTTTAACCTTTAAATGACCGTTTGAGTTACGCTCACCAGTACCAATAAATATATTATCCGCAACAACTTTAATTGCACCATCAGGTAAAGCGATTGATAATTCTACAGCTTGCCCGTGACTAAAAATTCCCCCTTGTTCTTTTGTAATTTCAACAACGGGTAAATCAGTTAAAGCAGTATCAATTGGTAGCAATAGCGAGTCTAAATAAGTTGAAGGCGCAAGCTCTTCTTCTTTCGCTTTAGCAAGCAACGCTTCAATCTCATCAAGCGAGACCATTTTATCTGCCGGATACTGACCAACAGCGGTTCTGTGGAGCATAATAACGTGTGCGCCACAGCCTAGGTTTTCGCCTAAATCATCAACGATTGTACGAATGTAGGTCCCTTTAGATACATGGGCCGTCATTTGTAATACGTTGCTTTGTTCATCAAATTCGTCAAACGATAAGCTAAACACGTTTATTTTTCTGCATTTACGAGGAACTTCAATACCTTCGCGCGCGTACTTATATAACGGTCTACCTTGGTACTTAAGAGCTGAGTACATTGACGGATATTGTTCAGACTCACCAACAAAAGCAGCTATTTCTTTTGTTAGCTGTTCACGTGTAACGTTCACATCTTTAGTGCTAACAATTTCGCCATCAGAATCTGATGTTGTTGTACGCTCACCCAGTTGTGCACGAACGATATAGGTTTTATCTGTATCGAGTAAAAACTGCGTAAACTTAGTCGCTTCACCAAAACAAATTGGCAGCATACCTGTGGCAAGTGGATCTAAAGCACCTGTGTGTCCAGCTTTTTGCGCAAAATAAACACTTTTTGCTTGCTGTAATGCTTTATTTGATGAAATGCCTTCAGGTTTGTTTAACAACAAAATACCGTCAACTGCACGGCCTTTACTGCGCTTTGCCATCTGTATCAGTGCCTTCTTCGCTATCTGTATCGTCTACGTGATCAGTACCTTCTTCGCTATCTGAAACATCAGCAGCATCAACACTTTCTACGTCTTCATCTACATGCTTTGCGTTATCTTCGCGGATAATAGAATCCACTAAGTTAGAAATACGCATACCTTCCATTAATGAGTTATCAACTACAAACTTTAACTCAGGCATTATACGTGCACGGATACGCTTACCAAGTAACGAGCGAATATAGCCCGTTGCTTCATTAAGTACTTTTGCGCTTTGCTTTGCTGCGTCTTCATCTTGTGTGTTAAACACAGTAATGAAAATTTTGGCATAAGATAAATCGCGCGATACTTCTACCGCTGACACTGTCACCATACCTAAGCGTGGATCTTTAATTTCGCGTTGTAAAATTACAGCAATCTCTTTTTGGATTTGCTGTGCAACACGATCAGTGCGAGAAAATTCTCTCATTATACTTGTCCTAAAATAATAACTTATTGAAATTAAATAATAAGTTAACTAAATAATGGATATGCAAATGGGGGCTAAGCCCCCATTTAAAATCTTAGCGTAGGGTGTGTAGAACGTCCGGCGTTAACCTGAGCGTTCAATACTCCCTAGTAACAATTATAGAGTACGTTGTACTTCAACTGTTTCGAATACTTCGATTTGGTCACCAACACGTACGTCATTGTAGTTCTTAACGCCGATACCACATTCCATGCCGTTACGAACATCAGCAACATCGTCTTTAAAGCGACGAAGTGACTCAAGTTCACCTTCATAGATAACAACGTTTTCACGTAGTACACGGATTGGAGCGCTACGTTTAATAACACCTTCAGTAACCATACAACCAGCGATTGCGCCAATTTTTGGAGACTTGAATACGTCACGAACTTGAGCAAGACCAATGATTTCTTGTTTAAACTCTGGCGCTAGCATACCTGACATTGCTTGTTTAACTTCGTCAATCAAGCTGTAGATTACGCTGTAGTAACGTAGGTCTAAGTTTTCAGTCTCGATAACTTTACGAGCTGAAGCATCAGCACGAACGTTAAAGCCAACTACAATTGCGTTAGACGCTGCAGCTAGTGTTGCATCAGTTTCGGTAATACCACCAACACCTGAACCAACAATCTTCACTTTCACTTCATCAGTAGAAAGTTTAGTTAGTGAATCAGAGATTGCTTCGATAGAACCTTGAACGTCTGCTTTAAGTACCACGTTAACTTCAGAAACATCGCCTTCAGTCATGTTAGTAAACATGTTTTCAAGCTTAGCTTTTTGCTGACGTGCTAGTTTAACATCGCGGAACTTACCTTGACGGTATAAAGCAACTTCACGCGCTTTACGCTCATCTTTAACTACAGTCGCTTCGTCGCCTGCAGCTGGAATACCAGAAAGACCTAAAATCTCAACTGGGATAGATGGGCCAGCTGACTTAATGTCTTTACCGTTTTCATCGCGCATTGCACGAACACGGCCATACTCAAGACCACATAATACAATGTCACCTTGGTTAAGCGTACCAGATTGAACAAGTACTGATGCTACTGGACCACGGCCTTTATCAAGACGAGATTCAATAACAACACCAGCCGCCATACCTTCAGTAGGTGCAGAAAGCTCTAAAAGTTCAGATTGGTTCAATACTGCTTCAAGAAGGTCGTCAATACCTAAGCCAGTTTTAGCTGAGATATGAACGTACTGCGTATCGCCGCCCCATTCTTCTGGAATAACGTCTAGTACAGCAAGTTCGTTTTTAACACGATCTGGATCTGCGCCTTCTTTATCCATTTTGTTTACTGCGATGATTAAAGGAACGCCAGCTGCACGAGCATGCTGTACCGCTTCTTTAGTTTGTGGCATAACGCCATCATCTGCTGCAACTACTAGGATTACGATATCAGTCGCTTTAGCACCACGAGCACGCATTGAAGTAAATGCAGCATGTCCTGGTGTATCTAAGAAGGTGATCATGTGACCGTTTACATCAACATGGTATGCACCAATATGCTGTGTAATACCACCGGCTTCGCCAGAAGCAACCTTCGCAGAACGAATGTAATCAAGAGTTGATGTTTTACCATGGTCAACGTGACCCATTACAGTTACTACTGGAGCACGTGGCTCTGACTTACCATCTTCGTGGCGGTCATTAAGTACTGTTTGCTCTAATTCGTTTTCTTTAACAATGATAACCTTGTGACCCATTTCTTCTGCAACTAATTGTGCAGCTTCTTGGTCAATCACTTGGTTAATAGTAACCATGTCACCCATTTTCATCATTGTTTTAACAACTTCAGCGCCTTTAACGGCCATGCGTGATGCAAGCTCAGCTACTGTAATTGTTTCGCTAATACGCACTTCGTTTTTAACATCAACAGTTGGTTTTTGGAAACCATGTTGTAATGATGCAGGTGCTTTTAACTTAGACTTGTTACGGCCTCTTGACGCTGCAAATTTATCTTTTGCTGGCGCTTTTTTCTTTTTCTTAGCACGGCGTGTACCTTGCTCATCACGAGCATCGGCAACATCTTCTGCTTCACGTGCATAAGTAGAAGTCGTAAGATGGTGATCCGCTGTTTCTTCGCGTTTCTTACGTTCTTCTTCTTCTTTCTTCCAGCGTGCCGAGTTTTCTTCAGCTAGCTTTCTTGCTTCTTCTGCTTGACGTTTCGCTTCTTCTTCAGCTTTCTTCAATGCGGCCTCTTCTGCTTCTTTTTGCAGACGCTCAGCTTCTATGCGATCTTTCTCAGACTTAGCACTTTGCTCTGGGGTCATCTGCTTTTGTTTCGCTTTACGCTCTGCATCAGCTTTGCGTTTAGCTTCTTCTTTGGCTTTACGGTCGGCTTCTTCTTTAGCTTTGCGTTCTGCCTCTTGTTTCGCTTTTAATTCTGCGGCTTCTTGGTCAGCTTTTTGCTGCTCTTCAAGACGCACTTTTTCTTCAGCAGCTAAGCGAGCTTGCTCTTGTTCTTGTTCCATTGCGCTTTTCTTCACGTAAGTACGTGTTTTGCGAACTTCAACTTGAACATCTTTTGCTTTACCAGTAGAGCCCGTAACACTTAAAGTGCTTTTGCTCTTACGTTGTAAAGTCATACGCGCTGGGCCATCTGAACCTGTACCGCCATGATGCTTGCTTAAATGATCAAGTAACGTTGCTTTTTCAGCTTCTGTTACGTTATCAGTTGCTTGCTTAGTGATACCTGCTTGTGAAAACTGCTGTAGCAATTTATCAACAGTCGTACCTATATCGCCGGCTAGTTTTTCAACATTTACTTCTGCCATAGTGTGTAATACCTCCGTTAATAAATTACTCGTCTGCAAACCAACAAATGTTTCGTGCAGCCATAATCAGTTCACCCGCTTTTTCAGATGAAAGTTCTGTGATATCAACTAATTCGTCAATACCTTGCTCTGCCAAGTCTTCAAGTGTAACAACACCCTTGCTTGCCATAACAAATGCTAAGTGACGCTCTAAGCCTTCAAGCGCAAGTAAGTCTTCAGCTGGCTCTGCGCCATCTAAGCTTTCTTCCGTTTTAAGTGCTTTAGTTGTCAATGCATCTTTTGCGCGTGAGCGCAGTAAATCTACAGTCTCTTCATCAAGACCATCAATTTCTAAAAATTCAGACGCTGGTACATACGCCACTTCTTCAAGTGTCGAGAAACCTTCGTTGATAAGTAATGATGCAAACTCATCATCAATTTCTAAATTTTCAGTGAATAAGTTAAGTAACTTATCAGATTCAGCTTCATTTTTAGTACGCATGTCTTCAACAGTCATTACGTTTAGTTCCCAGCCAGTTAACTGACTTGCTAAACGAACGTTTTGACCATTACGACCAATTGCTTGCGCTAGGTTATCTGCTTCTACAGCGATATCCATTGAGTGAGTGTCTTCATCCATTACGATTGAAGCAACTTCTGCTGGCGCCATTGCATTGATAACAAATTGTGCCGGGTTGTCATCGTAAAGTACGATATCAACACGCTCACCGCCAAGTTCTGACGATACAGCCTGAACTCGTGCCCCACGCATACCAACACATGCACCAATTGGGTCTATGCGTTTGTCGTTAGATTTAACAGCAATTTTAGCGCGTGAACCTGGATCACGTGCTGCTGCACGTAATTCAATCATCTCTTCGCCAATTTCTGGCACCTCAATGCGGAATAATTCCATTAGCATTTCAGGTTTAGAGCGCGTTACAAATAATTGTGCACCGCGTGCTTCAGGCTTAACTTCATATAAAAGACCACGGATACGGTCACCCGGGCGGAAGTTTTCACGTGGTAACATGTCATCACGGTAAATTACCGCTTCTGCGTTGTTACCTAAATCAAGCACGATTGCATCGCGAGTTGCTTTTTTAACAACACCCGTTACCAGCTCGCCTTCTTGATCTTTGTATGCTTCAACAACTAAAGCGCGCTCAGCTTCACGTACTTTTTGTACGATAACTTGCTTAGCCATTTGTGTTGTAATACGGTCAAATTTGATTGAGTCGATTTGCTCTTCAACATAATCACCCATTTGCAAATCAGGTTCTTCAACCTGTGCTGCTTCTAGAGTGATTTCGCTGTATGGGTTCTCTAAAGAACCATCTTCTAATACAGCGGCAATCTGCCAACGACGGAACGTATCGTAATCACCGGTTTTACGGTCAATTGCTACGCGTACTTCAATTTCGCCATCGTGTTTTTTCTTTGTAGCTGTCGCTAAAGCGAACTCTAGAGCTTCAAAAATCTTTTCTTTTGGAACCGCTTTCTCATTGGAAACGGCTTCAGCAACCAATAATATCTCTTTTGCCATGGGTAATGCCTCGCTTGCCCTATTCCTTCGCACTCGAATTTAAAACTTCGCGATTAAATTCGCACGTTCGATGTTACTAAGCATGATCAGATGCTCTGCACCATCGCTAGATAGTGTGATCATATCGCTGCTAACTGCTACTAAGTCGCCTTTAAAATTACGACGACCATCCTGTGGAAGTTTAGTACGCACGCGTACTTCCTCTCCTTGCGCCTGCTCGTAGTGATCTTGTTTGAATAATAGACGATCAACACCAGGAGACGATACTTCCAAATCATATTCATTTGTAATTGGGTCTTCGACGTCTAAAATCGCACTAATTTGGCGACTTGCATCCGCACAGTTATCAACTGAGATCCCATCCTCATGAGCAATATATACTCTTAAGGTAGAATGGCGACCCGCTTGCACAAATTCAAGACCATGCAATTCAAAGCCTAACATTTCTACCGCAGGCGTTAACATGGTTACTAAATCTTGTTCAAGTTTTGTCACGAAAATCCTCCATACAAACAAAAAAAGGGCTTATAGCCCTAAAATACTGAGTTTAAGTTTTAATTTGATGACAATTGCCACAAATCGCAAGGTGCAGATACAACAACGCCCCGAACCAAGCGGGGCGTCACACCAATAAAGCATAAAACTGTGTGGCCTAGGGCCAAGCTTGGTTGCGAGTCAGTAAACTGACCTAATTAAACTACATAGTCTAAAACGCAAAACGCGCATTACTTAGAATGCGCGATATAAATTAGTAAGGTAATACCTACTAGTAGAATTGGTTGCGGGAGCCGGATTTGAACCGACGACCTTCGGGTTATGAGCCCGACGAGCTACCAGACTGCTCCATCCCGCGCCAATAGATATCAAACTTTAAATTTAATATCGCTGTTAGCTGTTTTACAACATGCTAAACAATGGCCGCTATTATAAGGATGTACGGGATGATTAGCAACTATAATACGCAATTAGTTTATAAAATTTCCAATTCGTCAAGATGCTAATTTAATGTATATATAAGTAACATAAGTAATCAATCAATTTTATAAAATGCTGTCTCTAAATTATTAAATATTACAGCTTATTATTTTTGAGTGAAAATCAAACAAACTAAATTTGAGCTACCTTAGTACCTTTTAGATGCTTACAATTTACCAGAAAATAAATTGATATAACTAAAACCCATACTTTAACACTAAAAAAACGTGCAGAATTTTATCTGCCCGCTATAATCAATTTTATGCCACTTAATAATAATAGTTATTACTCACTGCAGCGAGATAAAAATGAACCAACAACAATCAGCATTGTTAAATAACTTAACAATTATTAAGCCAAATTTTCATGCATTCACGGCTCGATTTCACAGTAAATTGGCTGAATCTAGCATTGAAATGAATTACCCAACAGCCTTACAATTTAACGAAAAGAGTTTTACCCTTTTTTGTGTGTTAGAACGAATTGTTAAACATTTAGATAAGCCAGCATCGGTAGCTCCTTTTTTAGCACATCATTTAATGTACCTAAAAAAAAGCAGTGTTTCGCAAAGTGACATTGCACTATTATCTGATGCGTTTTACGAAACCCTTAAAGAGCACCTTGGTAAACACTTTACTCCTGAGAGCCAGCTCGCTTGGAAAAAAGCCCTTAAATATTTTGAAAACTTTGCCAGCAATATTCTATTTAATGTATCTAATGTGGTTTCGTTACAACAAAAAATGCAGCAAAAGCAAAGTAATAAAATTTAAATATACAATTTTTAGGGGTGGCAATTTAACTTACTTAACCTCCCCATTAATTAAACTCATTTGCACACCATGATCCAACACGCCTTTATTGCCCTGATAATCGGTTAAGCCTTTTTGCCCTATTCACTCGTAGTTAAATAGTAAAACGATCCTTTAATTAAATACGTCCGTATAAAAAAATTTGGCTTTACTATGACCCATCACAAAACACTCAGACTAATACTAGGCGATCAGCTAAACCCATCTCATTCATGGTACAAGCAAAAAGACGACGACACGCTTTACCTCATCGCAGAACTAAAACAAGAAACTGACTACGTTAAACATCACATTCAAAAACTGTGTGCTTTTTTTAATGCTATGGAAAACTTTGCAACTGCATTAAACACGGCAGGTTTTAATGTTTTACATTTAACACTTGATGATACCGATGACGACAAGGACTTGATTGAATTACTCAAGCGAGTTGCCGATAAATACCAATGCGACTCTATTGAATATCAATACCCTGACGAGTTTAGGCTAAAATCTCAATTAGCTAAGTTTAAAAGTGATAGCTCATTAAATGTAATTGCTACAGATACTGAACACTTTTTATTACCGTTCACCGATATAAAAACACGCTTTACAAAAAACAAGCATGTAACAATGGAGCACTTTTATCGTGCTATGCGTAAGCAATTTAATATATTAATTGATGATGCAAAGCCAACTGGTGGCAAATGGAATTTTGATAGTAATAATCGTAATAAATTTTCCAAAAAAGACTTAGCCGACATCCCAGAGCCTAAGTTATTCAATACTGATGTTAGCAGCATTATTTCTCGTTTAAATAAACACAACGTCGCTTATTTGGGTGAAATAAATGAACATTCACTGGAGTGGCCAACAACGCGTAAACAAGCGATTGAATCTCTTGAATACTTTTGTGAGCACTTACTTAGTCGCTTTGGTCACTTTCAAGATGCGATGACAGATCAAAGTAAAAACAATACCAGCCTGTACCATAGCCGTTTATCGTTTGCCCTAAACGCAAAAATACTCCACCCGTTATATGTAATCAAACGTGTAATAAGCGAATACGAACAAAGACCCAATGAAATATCCCTCTCGCAAGTAGAGGGCTTTACCAGGCAAATATTAGGCTGGAGAGAGTATGTACGTGCCATTTATTGGATTAACATGCCCGACTACGCAGTTAAAAATCAATTACAAGCCAAAAATAAACTGCCATCTTATTTTTGGAACAGCTCTACAAAAATGAATTGTCTAAGCCACTCACTCAAGCAAAGCCTTGAAACCGCTTATGCTCATCATATTCAGCGCCTAATGGTTATTGGGAACTTTTGCATGCTCACAGGAATAAGCCCTGATGACGTAGACAACTGGTACTTAGGCGTTTATATAGATGCCATAGAATGGGTAGAAATGCCCAACACCCGAGGCATGAGCCAGTTTGCCGATGATGGAATAATTGCAACAAAGCCTTATGCTGCAAGCGGTAACTACATTAATAAAATGAGCGATTACTGCAAAAGCTGTCAGTACGATGTTAAACAAAAAGTAGGAGATAAGGCCTGCCCGCTAAATAGCTTGTATTGGCATTTCATGAATAGACACAGAGACAGGCTAGAGAAGAACCCACGTATTGGTATGGTATATAAAAACTGGGATAAACAAGATGAAACACTTCAAGAACAAACGCTGCAACAAGCAACCTACTACCTTAATAATTTAGAAGCGCTTTAAGTAAAAAAACCGCCTCAAATGAGGCGGCTAAATAATCAGGGGAATATGTACTTTAGAAGACTATTTACCTTCTATTAGATTGCTATTACCAATTTCTATTTTACGTGGTTTAAGTGCTTCAGGAATTTCACGCTGTAACTCTATGCTTAATAAGCCGTTAGCTAAATCGGCACCAAGTACTTTTACATGGTCTCCAAGCTGAAATTTACGTTCAAAGTTACGCTCTGCTATACCTTGATGAATAAACTTACGTTCATTATTTTCATCTTTATTAGCTTTAATACCTGCAACTTTTAATGTGTTGTTTTCTGACTCAATGGTTAATTCACTATCACTAAAACCGGCAACGGCCATAGTGATTCTGTATTTGTCTTTATCGAGTGCTTCTATATTGTAAGGAGGAAAACTCGGCTGCTTGTCTGTATTAGCTGCCGCATCCATAAGTGATGCTAAATGTTCGAAGCCGATAAATGAACGATAAAGTGGTGATAAGTCTACTGTACGCATAATAATATCCTCATATTTAAGCGATATTTTGCATGTGCTTTTCTATTGAACAAGCTCAAGCAAAGTTTAATTAATAATATAAATTTCAATTGTTTAAGTTTAATTTAGGACCCATCAGGCGTCCTACTTAACTATATATGGACGGTAAAATTGTTTTCAAGTAAATTTATTAAAAATAAATAAAAAAGGCACTGAAGAGTGCCTTTTTTGAAACCATTTAAAATGAATACTATTTAATAAATGTGCCCCGGATTGGATAGTCGTTTTCTCTTGAAAACTTAATCCCACCTAGCAGTTGCTCTAAATCAGGACGAACAAACGGGCTGTTTGATATATCTACCATTTGCAGCTGATTTTTTTCATTAAGCACATAAATTCCTGGTTCAGCAAATGGATGATCAGTTTCTGCACCACTGCGAGGCTCGCTAATATGTAGCCCTAAATCAGTCATTTGTTCGATTGTTAAACCATAGTAAATTGGGAAGTTAATATCTATTTTTTCAAGATGTTTATTAAGCTGCTCATGGCTATCACCACTTACTGCAACCACTTCAACTCCAGCCTCTTTAAAGTCTTTATGAACTTTAGCAAGCTCGTTGAGTTGCGCAGTACATTTAGGGCAGTGCTGGCCTCGATAAACAACAATCATTTTCCACGGAGAGTCACTTATTCTGTCAACTAAATCTACCTTTTTCTCATCAACATCACTCACTACTAGTGATGGCATAATATCCGCAGGTTTTAAACTAGTGTTACTCATTGCGATCTCCTTTTACTATTTCAGATTAAAAATTAATTTTGCTCTTACAAATAGAGTTTAGGGTAACTTTTATTAATTCAACCTAAAATTGCAATTAAAATCTATTAAAGCTTTAAGACCATCCCTTTATTTTTCTATAAATGGTAGATGCACTTACCCCTAAATAAGCAGCAGCAAGAGGAATGTTGTCTTCGCAGCTTTTGATTGCGTTTTCAATAGCCCTTTTTTCAACTTGCCATAATGGTTCTATATCGTGAACCGACATAGGAGATAATTGAACACTCTGATCGTTTGTATTGTGAATTGACTTAGTTGAGCTTGAGTGTTTTACAGCGCCTAGACCAAATGAATTTGGTAGCATATCTCTTTCTATTACATCGCCATCATTAATAACGACTGTATTTTCAATTACATTTTGCAGTTCGCGTATATTTCCTGGCCAATCGTAATTACAAAAAAGCGCCTTAACTTCATCAGAAAAGCCAATAAAATGTTTAGCGTTGCTATCGCTTTTTTGTTTTAAAATATACTCAGCGAGCAGCAAAATATCGTTTCCGCGCTCCCTTAAAGGCGGGAGCTTTACGGGGATAACATTTAAACGATAATATAAATCTTCTCTAAAGCGCCCCTCTGCTACCTCTATTATTGGATTTCTGTTGGTTGCACATACCAAGCGGACATCGCTGTGTAATACTTCGCTGCTACCAACCTTGCTAAATATGCCAGTTTGTAAAAAGCGCAATAACTTAGCTTGTAAGTTAAGCTCCATTTCACATAGTTCATCTAGAAATAACGTACCGCCGTTGGCCACTTCAACTGCGCCCTTACGATCGCTTAAAGCGCCACTAAATGCCCCTTTAACATGCCCAAAAAATTCAGACTCAAATAATTCAGCAGGGATCGCAGCACAGTTTATAGCAATAAACGGCCCTTTATTTCGGGGACTTGCATCATGAAGAGTTTGTGCACAAACTTCTTTACCGGTTCCACTTTCACCTGTAATAAATACGCATGCTTTGCTTCTAGCTGCACTATCTAGCAATCTAAAAACGGTTTTCATTGCGAGAGATTCACCAACAAAATCTTGGCTTTTATCACTGCTTTGAACCAAAGGTTGTACTTTAGTTTGCTCTTTGGGTGTTAACGCGCTTTCTACTGTTGTGGTCAGCTAATTCCGGACAGTGAATTAAGTTTTTCTTCGGCTACTCCAGGGGCAACCATTTGGTTGTGGCT